>OMTP01000089.1 GCA_900313955.1 uncultured Lachnospiraceae bacterium
GTTTCACTGTTCAGTTATCAGGCTGCTTTGTGTTTCGTGCTGTCGGATTTATTCGCGACAACGATCAATATTTTAACTCGTTGCTTCTGGCTTGTCAAGAAGTTTTTTTATTTTCTTCAAAACTTTTTTGGAGGCCCGTATGAAGTTCCCCGCGTCTTTGCGACAGCAAGTAAGAGTTTACGACGAACTGCCTCTCCTGTCAACACATTTTTAAAAGTTTCGTCTATTTCGTTTTACGTGGATTTTGCACAAATCCTTTACTACTTTACATGGACAAAGCATCAAAACTGCCTTCCTGTCTAAATTCATAGACGCTTTCCGCCTGGCCGGGCACCCCGTTCTTCCATATACGGCGACGTGGGGTGTACGCAAGGCTTCTTTCCCGCCTGGTCGGGCACCCCGTCCTTCCATATACAGCAGGACGGGATGCTGCGAAAGGCACGCCCCAGTCAAATCCAGCCCCCTGCCAGGCCATAGAGAGCATGGCGAGGTGTCCCACCTGAAAGTTCACCCACCGACGATATAGCCCACCGCCTCTCGGATATTGGATGCGTAGAGCAGCTTGATCCCGTCGACCCGCTTGGCTGTCTTCTCGTTGGCGCGAGGCAGAATAACAGAAGTAAAGCCCAGGCGCCTGGCCTCGCCCACACGGACATCGGCTCCGGAGACCGCGCGGATCTCACCGCTTAGGCCTACCTCTCCAAAAGCCATGATGCCGTCCGGAATCGGTATGTCCCGATACGAGGAGACAACGGCGAGCACAATGGCCAGATCAACAGCCGGCTCGCTCATGCGGATACCGCCCGCAATGTTAATGTAGGCGTCGCAGAAGCCCAGCTGGTAGCCGCACCGCTTCTCAAGGACCGCCATGAGCAGATTGACCCGATTGTAATCCGTACCCGCTGCCGTGCGGCGGGGGATATTGAAGGACGTCTTGGACACAAGCGCCTGAATCTCGATGAGGACCGGCCGCATGCCCTCCATAGAGCAGGCGACGACAGAGCCCGATGCCCCGCGCGGCCGCCCGGACAGCATGTACTCCGAGGGATTGGGCACCTCGACAAGCCCCTTCTCCTGCATCTCGAAGACGCCAATCTCATTCGTCGAGCCAAAGCGGTTCTTAACTGCCCGTAAAATGCGGTACTGGGCCTCCCGCTCCCCCTCGAAGTAGAGGACCGTGTCCACCATGTGCTCGAGGACGCGCGGCCCTGCGACCGACCCGTCCTTAGTCACATGTCCGACAATGAAAATGGACGTCCCCAAGGACTTGGCCAGCATGAGCAGAATCCCCGTGGCCTCACGGACCTGGGAGACCGAGCCAGGAGCCGACGACACTTCTTCTGCGTACATGGTCTGAATCGAGTCGATAATGCAGATCTCCGGCTTCATCTCCTCGATCGTCTCGCGAATCGTCCCGAGATTGGTCTCCGTGTAGAGAAAGAGCGTGTCCGCCATGTCGCCGATGCGCTCGGCGCGCATTTTGATCTGCTGCAGAGACTCCTCGCCCGAGACATAGAGAACTGAGTGGCCAGCCGCCGCCAGGTTGCGGCACATCTGCAGAAGCAGGGTCGACTTGCCGATCCCCGGGTCGCCGCCGATGAGGATCAGCGACCCGCGCACAATGCCTCCACCCAGCACCCGGTCCAGCTCGCCGATCGCCGTCGTCATTCGGTGTGTCTCGTCCATGGAGACCTCGCTGATCCTGACCGGGCGCCGCCTGTCCCCCGTGGAGCGTGAAAGAGCCCCGGCGCTCTTGGCCGGGGCTGAAGGTTCCTCCACAAAGGTGTTCCACTCATGGCAGGCGGGGCACTGACCCATCCACTTGGATGATTCGTAGCCACAGTTCTGACAGAAGAAAACAGTTTTTCCCTTTGAAGTTTTTGCCATATTTATTTCCTTACCACTTTGACGTCAACCGGAGTGCCGGGATTCAATTCTACAGAAAATGCAATCTTTCCGCCAAGGTTGGACTTCTGTGTATCCTTCAGCGTTCCATTATAGAAAATGTCATATTCCGTGTCCGGCTCTACGGTCACGGTGATCTGGGCGTCTTCCGGCCCCTCGACACTGAAGCTCATCTCGCTTGCCTCGACAGCAAGCTCTGTCACAGCTGTGCCCGGCTCGGACTCATAGATCATCATCTCGTTCTTCTCAAGACGGGTAATCTCCTTAAATGTCTTGACCTTATAGAGGTCGCCATCGTGCTTGAAGTCCGACTTCTTGGTCTTTGTATCAAGTTCATAATCTCCGAAGCTCAGGCTGCCGTCCTTCTCGGAGCGGATCAGTTCCTTAACTGCTGACATTTTCCATGTCCTCCTTAATAATTATTGTAGTTCTATCATACCATAAAGCATGGAAACATTTCACGAAAATAAAATATTTCAGAACATTTTACTTTCGCATCGTTACAGTTCACGGGTCAGCCAGAACTGTCTCGAAAAAGCACTTCCTTCGCGGCCGCCCCTCAAAGGTCCACTCCGGAAGTGCTTTTTCGAGGCAGCAACTGGCTGACGAGTGAACAGTAACTTCGCATCGTTACGATTCACGGTCAGCCAGAAATAAGCGCCTGAAAAACGCTTCCGCCGCAGACATTCCCAAAGATCCGTTCAGGAAGCGCTTTCCCATAGGCAGCCGGCGGCTGACGTAGAAAATACAGCTTCACATCAGACCGGCACCAGTTCCTCATCCCTGGGGTCCGGCGCATTCGCGCCGGCATCCGACGCGGAGTTGACCCTGAAGCGGATCTCCCCCTTGGAGAAGCCGGCGGTAACATCGTCGCCATCGTGGATCTCCCCCCTGAGGATCATCTCGGACAGGGGATTCTCGATCTCATTCTGGATGGCGCGGCGAAGAGGACGGGCTCCGTAGCGGGGCGAGAAGCCCTTCTCCGCAATGTGCTTGCGTAACGCCGCAGAAACCTTCAGGTGGATCTTCAGCTGCTTCTCCGAGCGGTTCTGCAGATCCTTCATGAGAAGGTCGCAGATCTTCTCGACTTCCTCCTCCTTGAGCGGATGGAAGACAAGAATCTCATCGATACGGTTGAGGAACTCCGGGCGGAAGAGACGGCGGACCACCTCCATGACATCACTCTTCATGGACTCATAGTCCTTCTCCTCATCGCCGCCCGCGCCGAAGCCCAGATGTCTGGGCTCGACGATCTTCTGGGCACCTGCATTACTTGTCATGATAATGCAGGTGTTCTTGAAGTCGACCCCGCGGCCGTGGGAGTCCGTGATGTGGCCCTCGTCGAGAACCTGCAGGAGGATGTTGAAGACATCCGGGTGGGCCTTTTCAACCTCGTCGAACAAAATGACGCTGTAGGGGTGGCGTCTCACCTGCTCGGAGAGCTGGCCGCCCTCATCGTAGCCCACGTATCCAGGAGGCGATCCGATAAACTTGGAGACAGAGTACTTGTCCATGTACTCCGACATGTCGACCCGGATCATATTCTTCTCAGAGCCGTAGACAACCTCGGCGACCGCCTTACTGAGCTCCGTCTTGCCGACACCCGTGGGACCAAGGAAGAGAAAACTTCCCGTGGGACGTTTGGGGTCCTTGAGACCCACGCGGCCGCGCTTAATGGCCGCTGCCACCGCCTTCACGGCTTCCTCCTGGCCGATCACCCGCCTGTGCAGCTCCCTCTCCAGGTTGGCAAGCCTTCTTGACTCCGTCTGGGTCAGTCGCTCGATCGGAATCTTCGTCCAGCTGGAGACAGCCTCGGCCACATCCTCCTCGGTCACAACCAGCTTGCCTGACTTATCTTCCCTCTTTCTGAAGGAAATGAGATTCTCGTCGAGTTTTCTCTCACTTGCGAGCTGTACCTCGTGGAGCTCGCGGGCGCGGTCAAGATCCCCCCGCAAGATGGCCTCTTCCTTGTCATTGTAGAGATTCTTGACCTTCTCTTCCTCCTCCAGGAGATTTCTGGAGCGGGTGTAGGACTTGAGACGGACCTTGGAGGACGCCTCGTCCATGAGGTCGATGGCCTTGTCCGGCAGGCGGCGGTCATTGATGTAGCGGACCGACAGAGACACGCAGGCCCGGAGGGCCTCATCGGAAATCTCCACTTTGTGGTGCCTCTCGTAATAGGGCTTAAGGCCTGTCAGAATGCGGATTGTGTCCTCCTCAGACGGCTCTTCCACCATGACCGGCTGGAAGCGTCGGGCCAGGGCGGCGTCCTTTTCAATGTGCTTGCGAAACTCTTCGATGGTCGTAGCTCCGATCACCTGGATCTCGCCGCGCGACAGCGACGGTTTTAAAATGTTGGAGGCGTCGAGGGCTCCTTCCGCTCCGCCGGCACCCACAATGGTATGAAGCTCATCTATGAAGAGCAAGATGTTTTTGTTGGCGGAGACTTCTTTGACGACGTTCTTGATTCTCTCCTCGAACTCGCCCCTGTACTTGGATCCGGCGACCATGCTGGACAGATCGAGGACGACCACCCGCTTGTCCTGCACAGACTCCGGCACGAGCCCCCTGGCGATCCTCTCCGCCAGCCCCTCGACAATGGCCGTCTTGCCGACGCCCGGCTCGCCGATGAGGCAGGGATTGTTCTTGTTTCTCCGGCTCAGGATCTCGATGACGCGGAGAATCTCCGTGTCGCGCCCGATGACCGGGTCGACCCTGCCCTCGCGGGCCATGGCTGTGAGATCCCTGCTGTACTGGTCCAGAGTCGGCGTTCCGGCCTCGGACTGCCCCAGTTGGTGACCATTGGCAAACTCCTCCACCGTCATGGAATTGGCGGCGCCCATGGCCGTCAGCGTGTCATAATACATTTTCCTGATGTCGATGCCCATGGTGTGGAGAAGCCTCGTCGCGACACACTCCGTGTCCTGCAGAATAGCAAGCAGAATGTGCTCGGTTCCTATTTCCCCCGACTGATACCGCTCCGTCAGCTCGTCGGCATCGTCGAGAACAGCCAGGGCGCGCGGGGAGAACTCCAGTGGGTCCTCAAGAGCCACGTCGCCGGCCGGGGCGATGAGACGGTCGATCATAGTACTTAGCTTCTCCGTCGTGACGCCGGCATCCGCAAGGATGTAGGAAGCTGTCCCCTTTGTCGCCTTTAAAAGGCCGTCGAGCAGGTGCTCCGTTCCCGTGTAGTGCTGGCGGTGATAGGCCGCGGACCTCTTGGCTGCGTCCAGGGCCTTTTTTGCTTCACTTGTCAGTTTATTGTTCAATTATCGTATTCCTCCCAGATCTTATCAATCATGGCATGGATTTCATCTTTGCTGATTCTGCGCACCCTGGCTTTGGCAACTGCCATGCTGAGATCCCCCTTGAGCTCCTCCAGGGCACGCTCCTTGGCTGCATCGATGTAGACGACAGCCCCGTGGCGGCGGTCGACGGTCAGAAAGCCCTGATCGCGCAGGATGTTGTAGGCCTTGTTGACCGTGTGCATATTGATGCCGATCTCATCGGCCATGTCTCTCACAGAAGGCAGGGAGTCTCCCTCCTGCAGAGTGTCCTCCGCAATTCCCAGAATAATCTGCCTGCACAGCTGCTGGTAAAGCGCCTCACCGCTCTCAAAGTCTATCTGAATAAACATGCTAACCTCCCATCCTCATGTGATATCACCACTATAACAGGATGCGGCACTTTTTTCAAGCCCTGAAAGCAGAAAGGCCCCCAGGAGCCTTGCTCCCAGGGACCCTTCCCTTATACTTCATCAATGGCATGCCCGATGTCATGGCGCATATATTTATTCTCGAACGTGACGCGCTCTGTCGCCGCGTAAGCCTTGGAGCGCGCCTCCTTTAATGTCGGCGCAACAGCTGTCACAGCCAGAACACGGCCGCCGTTGGTGACGATCTCTCCCTTGTCGTCGAACTTGGTTCCGGCATGGAAGACGAACTCGTCTGTCTTGTCCCTGAATGTCTCAAGGCCGTGGATCGGGAATCCCTTCTCATAGCTCACAGGATAGCCGTCCGATGCGAGCACGACGCACAGGCAGGCGTTGTCCTCGAACTGCAGATCAATCTGATCGAGCGTCCCGTCGATGCATGCCTCGAAGACGTCGACAATGTCATTTTTCATGCGGGGCAGGACAACCTGAGCCTCCGGATCGCCGAAGCGGGCGTTGTACTCGAGAACCTTGGGTCCGTCCTCCGTCAGCATAAGACCGAAGAAAATGACTCCCTTAAAGGGTCTGCCCTCCGCTGCCATGGCGTCAACCGTCGGCTGGAAAATGTACTTTCTGCAGAATGCATCGACATCCTTCGTGTAGAAGGGGCTCGGGGAAAAGTTGCCCATGCCTCCCGTGTTGAGGCCGGTGTCTCCGTCCCCTGCCCTCTTGTGATCCATGGCGGAAGACATGAGCTTGATGGTCTTGCCGTCAACAAAAGACAGAACAGAGATCTCGCGTCCTGTCATAAACTCCTCGATGACGATGTTGTCGCCCGAGTGGCCGAACTTCTTGTCCTCCATGAGCTCCTTGACGCCTGCATCTGCCTCTTCCGGCGTGTTGCAGATGAGAACGCCCTTGCCCAGAGCCAGACCGTCCGCCTTGAGGACGATCGGGAACCTGGCTGTCTTCAGATACTCCCTCGCTTCCTCCGGGCTGTGTACGGTCGTGTACCCAGCCGTCGGGATATGGTACTTCTTCATGAGATCCTTGGAAAACGCCTTGGATCCCTCGAGGATCGCTGCATTTTTCCTCGGCCCGAAGACGCGAAGGCCCGCCTCCTCGAACTTGTCGACAATGCCGCCGACCAGGGGATCATCCATACCGACAACCGTGAGGTCAATCTCCTTTTCCTTTGCAAAATCAACCAGCTTGTCAAACTCCATGGGACCGATCGGGACGCACTCAGCGACCTCAGCGATGCCCGCATTTCCCGGAGCACAGTAAATCTTATCCACCCTGGGGCTCTTGGCGACAGCCCAAGCAATCGCATGCTCGCGGCCACCGCCGCCTACGATCAAAACCTTCATCTTCATTTACCTCCTGGTTCTGCCTTCCAGATCTTTACCTTGCTATGTGCACAGTCTTGTTCTCGTCAACGGAAACTTTGCCGGCGGCGATGAGATTGATCGCCTCGGGCATGATCTTCCACTCGGCCTGCTCCATGACGCGCCTCTGCAGAATCTCGGGGGTGTCCCCCTCTTCTACTTCAACGGCTTTCTGGAGAATAATAGGGCCTGCATCGAGGTCCTTTGTCACGAAGTGGACGGTCGCGCCGGTCACTTTGACGCCGCGGGCAAGAGCCGCCTCGTGGGGCTTTAAGCCATACATACCCTTGCCGCAGAAGGACGGAATGAGGGCCGGATGGATGTTGATGATCTTCATGGGATAGGCGTCGATCAGTTCCTCGGGGATCCTGACAAGGCAGCCCGCGAGGACGATGAGATCGACATGGAAGGAGTCGATGACCTCTTTTAATGCCTTCTCAAAATCGGCACGGCTGTCAAATGTCTTCGGAGCCAGCTTGATGGCCGGAATGCCGGCCGCCTCCGCACGTGTCAGAGCATAGGCGTGCTCATTGTTGCTGATGACGACCGAGATCTCCGCATTTTTGATGCGCTTCTTCGCGATGCCGTCGATAATGGCCTGGAGGTTGGTGCCGCCGCCCGAGACCAGTACGGCCATTTTGAGCGTACTCATACGACGTCCACACCTTTCTCGCCGTTCACAACCTCTCCGACCACGAATGCCTTCTCGCCAGCTGCCTCAAGGGCCCTGATGGTCGTGTCGACGTCTTTTTTGTCGACAGCCAGGACCATGCCGACGCCCATGTTGTAGGTGTTGTACATGACATGCTCCTCGACCTCGCCCTTCTCCTGCATGAGCTTGAAGAGGAAGGGAACCTCGTAGCTGTCCTTATGAATGACAGCACGCTTGCCGTCAGGAAGCATACGCGGGACATTTTCGTAGAAGCCGCCGCCCGTGATGTGGCTGCAGCCCTTGACGCGGACGCCTGCATTTTTCACAGACTTCATAGCCCTGACGTAGATGCGTGTCGGGGTCAGAAGGGCCTCGCCAAGGGTCTTGCCAAGTCTCTCATCGTAAACCGCAAGTGCTTCCTTTGTCATCGGAAAGATCTGGCGGACGAGAGAGAAGCCGTTCGAATGAACGCCGGAGGACGCGATGCCGATGAGGGTATCGCCGTCGGCGATGGTCTCGCCTGTGATGATGTCCTTTCTCTCAACGACCCCGACGGAGAAGCCGGCGACATCGTACTCGTCCTCAGGCATGAGGCCCGGATGCTCAGCGGTCTCGCCGCCGATGAGGGCGCACTCGGACTGAACGCATCCCTCCGCGACGCCCTTGACGATCTCCGCGATCTTGTCCGGGTAGTTCTTGCCGCAGGCGATGTAGTCGAGGAAGAAAAGAGGCTCGCCGCCGGCGCACGCCACATCGTTGACGCACATGGCGACAGCGTCGATACCGATGGTATCATGTTTATCGAGAAGGAAAGCCAGCTTCAGCTTCGTGCCGACGCCGTCCGTTCCCGAAAGAAGGACCGGGTCCTCCATCTGCTTGATTTTTTCAAGGGAGAAAGCTCCCGAGAAACCGCCAAGTCCGCCGAGGACCTCCGGGCGCATGGTCTTCTTCACGTGCTCCTTCATGAGCTTGACAGACTCGTAGCCTGCCTCAATATCAACTCCTGAACTTCTGTAATCCATTCGATCCTCCTTTTATTTGTTGGCGTAATCCTTGTAACCGACTTCCTGAAGATGCTCGTCCTTTGCGACGACCTCATCCTTCATGGTCGCGGAATATTTCCTGAGCTTTGCAAGCAGCTCCGGATCGGAGACAGCCAGGATCTTGGCCGCAAGAATGGCTGCGTTCTTAGCTCCGTTAATTGCGACAGTAGCCACTGGGATGCCACTCGGCATCTGGACGATGGAGTAGAGGCTGTCGCGGCCTCCCAGGGATGTCGTGTGCATCGGGATGCCGATGACAGGAAGCGGGAAGAGCGCTGCACACATGCCCGGCAGATGAGCGGCCATGCCGGCTCCTGCGATGATCACCTTGATGCCGCGCTCCTCGGCTGATTTTGCCCAGTCAAAGAAGATGTCCGGCTCTCTGTGAGCGGAAATAATTCTCATCTCGTAGGAGATGCCCAGCTCATCGAGAACAGCTGCTGCCTTCGCCATCACTGGCATGTCTGAATCTGAACCCATTACAATCCCAACTGTCGCCATTTTCGTTCTCCTTTTCATTCAAGCGGTGCATTAAGCTCCTCCGTTCCCGGAAGAACATAACGTCCATTTTCAATGAGGGGAATCTCTTCCCCATTTTCCTTTATGACCCGGATACTTCCCAGTTCGTCATACGGAATCGTGATGTCCGTGTGACAGCCGTAGTAAGCTTTCGAGGGATCCGTCCTGCGGATGAGCGTGTGCTCGTTGTCCCGCGCGACGATCTCCTTGCCGTCCGGGTTGAAAACCGGATTGTCCTCCTCGAAGCTATAGCAGGTATCTCCCATAGCGAAGTGAGGCCCCGTTTTTTCAGCAATTAAGATGGGCATCCGATCTCCGATGCCGTAGGTCTCCATCATCCGGTAGGCCGTCGTATTGGTGCCGATGGCGAACTCACCGATCGTGAGCGTGGGATGGTGGAAAAGAATATTTTCCTCAATGTAGGAGCGGTTGTCGGTCTCCGCCGCAAAGTTTTTGCAGCTGTAATCCGTGATCATGCCGTCGGTCAGACGAATCTTCAGGTCGCGGAACTCGTAGCCCTCCAAAAAGACATGGCCTACATGGAGAAGACCGTTCGTCCCATGGAGCACAGGCGATGTGAAGACCTCGCCGACCGGAATATTGACGTCCGCCACGCAGTTCTCGAAAATCGTCTGGTGAGACGGATCGTCGAGCGGGTGCAGCGCGACAGTGAGATCCGTCTCGTTGGTTCCCCGGCCCTTCACCCGGACAGAAGTGCCCTGATCGAGCGCGTCGATCAGCTTCTGCTGAATCGCCGTGTACGTCTCGTTATCGAGCGTGTTGACCTTGATCGTCTCCCTGAAAATGTCCTCGAAGTCCTTCCCGATGGCGGGCACCGGAAAGTCAATGATTGTGAAGCTGCGCTCGGTCTGCGGAATATATCTGTGCGTGATACTAAGCAGAGCATTTTTCATGCTGAGGAAAATGTCCTTCTGGTGCTCCGTGTAGTCGAGCGCAAAGGGACATGTCTTCGGAGAAAATGGAGCCTCCCCGAATGTCTCGAGGACAGCCGGTCCGGCATGGAGGGCTGCCAGATCCTTTACTTTCTCGAAGGCCTCCTGGTGAGCGCGGCTTCTTAAATGAGAATAATCCTCATCCATGACAAGTGCAAGATCTTTTTTGTGATCCTCGTCAAACTGAGGGTTGGGAATGGCTCCCGTGTAGCCATTGTGGCGGTTGGCCCCCTTCAGCACCAGATGCGCCGGTGCCCTCAGAATCGTCGACTGAAGGCCCATGGCCGAGAAGTCCTCCATCGCCTTTCTGATCATGCGCTCAAAGCCGAGCTCATAGACGATCTGCACCGTCTTCTTCCTCTCGAGTGGCTTTTTGGCGTGGACAAAGCCCAGGCGGTAGCCCTCCGTGAAGGAAGAAGCCATCTTCTCAATGGTCGCCTCGGGCAGGCTATTGATGTACTCCGCCGTCTTTTTGGTGTCCTCCGACACATACTCGCCGTACTCGTAGAGATAGTCCGTCTTCGAGAAATCCGCATGTTCAATGATATCTCTGGCAAATGAGCACGTCGGGTCGACCTGCTCTCTCACCCGATCCTCGACGAGGCCCGGCATGTAATCGACCAGATAGTTGCGGAAGATGTCCTTGACCGTCGAGCCCTCCGGCACGTCCTCCCGCTCAAACTCAAAGTAGAGCAGAAGCACAAGCTCGCAAATGGCCGCGACCTCCTCGTCCTTCTTCTCGAAGACCGCCGGAATGACAGCGTAGCACTCAGCGTAGACACTTGAGAGGACGGGTCCCAGTTCAACCCCCAGCTTTCTGGCCGCATAGGCCGGATTCGCATAGGACGAATCATAGCTGCCGGGCAGAATATCTTCATAGAGGGCATGATTGTCCGCCCGCTTCGCAGCCTTCAGGAGGAACTCCGCAACTTTGACAAAGTAATCCCTGTAAGGTTCCGGCACACTCGCCTCCGATGGAATCTCCGCGAGGCGGTCCTGACTTAATTGTAAGCGTTCTTCCAGTAAAGTCATTTACATCTCCTTGCTTCGGGTGCCTGTCACCCGAGCCCCGTCAGAAACAGAGCGATCCACCCGACCATAATGACGCCGCTCAGAATCGACCCGATGATCGAGTAGACCGGCGAGGCATTCTCCTCCGAGAAGGACCGCATGCCGACATAAAAACCGTAGATGGAAAAGAGCATGGCGACAAGGCCGATGACGCCTGCGACTGCCCCCGCCTGACCGCCCTTCGAAAAGGACACGCCCAGATCCACAAAGAAAAGAACAAGCGACGTGATGGCCAGCCGGACCGAGAAGAGGCCGCCCTCCGACTTCTTCTTCTCTGTGAAGCGATATCTTCTCTTATCTGCCATACACTTTTCTCCTCAGCTCATTGGTCAGATGAAAAAGGCCATATCCGGCCGCTGCCCCAATGGTATTTAAAATAACGTCGTCGATGTCGCAGATGCCCGTTCTCGTGACAAGCTGAATAAGCTCAACCGCCGTGCTCGCGACAGCTCCCAGCAAAATGACTCTTGCCGCGTGGTGCATCTTGGGCGAGATCACCGGCAGAAAAAAGCCAAAGGGCAGAAAGCCCAGAATATTGCCGAAGAGGTTGAAAAAGACCGACAAGTTGCCCAGTTGGCTGCCGTAGCGGATAAAACGGCGGATTTCCATAAAGGGCACAAAGTTGTAGTGGTACTGCCAGTGCTTGCCCGGCTGATGATCATACCAGTCCGCGAAAAACAGGAAATAGGTGAGGGCGATCAGATAAATCACAAAGAGGACGCGCCCATAACGCCTCAGCGTCCTCTTTGACACATGCTTTTTCTCAGCCTTCTTCTGATCAGGCTGTCGGCCCGTAGGTCCGGTAGTAGTCATCGATAGCCTCTTTCATCGAGTCGTCGATGACGACTCTCCCCTTATATTCTTTCCCATAAAGACACTCCACCACCTCATGCATGGTGACAATGGAAGCTGTCCTGAGTCCGTATTTCTCCCCGATTTCTGCAAGAGCGCTCTTCTCCCCCTGGCCTCTCTCGCAGCGGTCCACAGAAACAACAAGGCCTAATGCCTCGACGTCTCCCTGGGCCTTGATGATGGGCAGGGTCTCCTTGATGGAAGTGCCCGCCGTGGTGACGTCCTCGATGATGACGACCTTGTCGCCGTCCTTGATATGCGTTCCAAGCAAAATGCCCTTGTCGCCGTGGTCTTTGACTTCCTTCCTGTTGGAGCAGTACCGCAAATGAGCACCGTACTCCGTCGCCGCTTCCATGCAGGTCGCGACTGTGAGTGGGATGCCCTTGTAGGCCGGTCCGAAAAGAACGTCAAAATCAAAACCAAAGTTGTCCCTGATGGCGCGGGCGTAGTACTTGCCGAGACGAGTCAGTTCCTCGCCCGTCTCATAGTTGCCCGTATTGATAAAAAACGGCGTCTTTCTTCCACTTTTGGTCACGAAATCGCCAAAAGTAAGAACACCCGAATCCACCATAAAGTGGATAAACTCTTCCTTGTATGCTTCCATGTAGGTTTCCTTTCTGTTCCTGGGTGCCTGTCACCCGGCCTTTTTTTACTTCACTGCGCCTATAAGCTCGTTGATATCGTCGATGTCATGCCTCACTAAATAGTCGCGGATGCCATCGATGATCTCGATTGCCGCATAGGGATTGACAAAGTTGGCAAAGCCCACGCTGACGGCGGTCGCTCCGGCAAGGATAAATTCCAGGGCGTCGGAGGCGGTCATGATGCCGCCCATGCCGACGATAGGTATCCTGACGGCCTGAGCCGCCTGATAGACCATGCGGACGGCCAGAGGGCGGATCGCCGGTCCGGACATACCGCCTGTCTTATTGGAGAGGACAAAGGCCTGCTTCTCGACATCAATCTTCATTCCCGTGAGGGAATTGATGAGGGATATGGCGTCCGCTCCTCCTGCCTCCGCTGCTTTGGCAGCGTCGGATATGCTGGTCACGTTGGGCGTCAGCTTCATCATAATGGGCTGCTTTGCGTGGTCGCGGCAGGCCCTGGTGATCTCCTCGATTCGCTTCGGGTCCGTGCCGACGGCAAGGCCGCCGGACTTGACATTGGGGCAGGAAATATTCACCTCGAGAATATCGATGCCCTCCTCATCGGAAAGGCGGTCGATGGTCTCAAGGTACTCCTCGTCGGTTCTGCCCCAGACATTGACGATGACGCCGCAGCCCTGCTCCCGCATAAAGGGCAGGTCGTGGCGGCAGAAATATTCGACGCCGGGTCCCTGCAGGCCGATGCAGTTGAGCATGCCCGAGGGGACTTCCGTGACGCGCGGCGTCGGGTTGCCGTAGACGGGCTCCATGGTGATGCCCTTGCCCGTAATGGCTCCGAGGCGCGTTAGATCAATAAACTCAGAGTACTCCTCGCCGAAGCCAAACGTGCCCGACGATGTAAAGACCGGGTTCTTGAAGGTAACTCCGGCCACATTGACAGCAAGATTCGGTTCCTTCCCACTCATGTAAGATCCACCTCCTCTGCATTGAAGATGGGGCCGTCCTTGCAGACGCGGGCGTTTTTCACCCTGGAGTGGTCATCCACGTCGACGGTCTTCGTGATGCATCCCAGACACACGCCGACGCCGCAGGCCATATGCTCCTCCATGGAAATGTAGCACTCCATCTCGCGGTCCTCTGCGAAGTTCTTGATCCCACGCAGCATGGGCCTGGGTCCGCAGGCGAAAATGACGTCCGCGCGGATCTTATTTGCCCTCACGGCGTCGATGACCGTGCCGTGGGTGCCGAAGCTGCCGTCGTCCGTGGAGACCACAACGGGAGCCTGTTTTTGAAGGTCCTCATAGAGGTACATATCATTCGTGCGATAGCCGACAGCAAATGTAACTTCGCTGGGCTGCTCATGTTCCGGAAGACGCTGAAAAGCCTCCGCACAGGAAAGCACAGGCGGGATGCCGATGCCGCCGCCCATGAGGAGGACGCGCTTCCCGGCCATTTTCTCAATAGGAAAGCCATTGCCCAGAGGTCCAAGGACATCCACATGGTGATGCGCTTTCATTTTGGAAAATGCATCTGTCCCCTGGCCGACGACGCGGTAGACGAGGCGGATGGTGCCCTTCTCCGGATCTGTCTCACAGACAGAAATGGGGCGCGGCATCAAGTGACTTGCGTCGCGCTCGAAAAGGGAGACAAACTGGCCTGCCTTTACGTCTTTCGCAAAGGAGACTTTCAGAACCAGGCTGTAAATGTCTTTCGAGATCTCTTCCTGGGAGAGGATCTCGGCACTCTCTTTTTTCTTCATACTTTATCCGATCGCCTCCGCGATGTCTTTTTGCATGTCGATGACAGCTGCCCGGGATGCATCCGCGTAGCCCTCGGGGCCAAACTTCGCGTACTCGTCTTTCTTCCAGGCGGCGATGATGCCGCGGGAGGAGTTGACGATGGCACCCAGGCCATCCTCGTTGAAGAAGGCGGTCAGGTCTTTGCCCCTGCCGCCCTGGGCACCGTAGCCCGGGACAAGGATGAAGGCGTGGGGCATGATCTTCCTGAGTTTTGCTCCCATCTCCGGATAGGTCGCGCCAACGACGGCGCCGACCTCGGAGTAGCCGCTTCGGCCCATGAGTTCCGATCCCCACTCGTCGACCTTGGCGCCGACGATCTCATAGAGGGGTTTGCCATCGATGATGCGGTCCTGGAACTCGCCGCTTGAAGGATTGGATGTCTTCACGAGGACGAAGATGCCCTTGTTATTTTCTTTACAGACGTCCATAAAAGGTCTGACGCCGTCGGAGCCCAGATAAGGATTGACGGTCGCAAAATCTTCGTCGAAAGGAGCGTAGGACTTGTCCCCGACCTCGATCTTGCCCAGATGGGCGCGCGCATAGGCCCCGGACGTGGAGCCGATGTCGCCGCGCTTTACGTCTCCGATGACGACAAGACCCTTTTCATGGCAGTAATCAACGGTCTTTTTAAAAGCGATGAGTCCCGGGATGCCGAACTGCTCGTACATGGCGACCTGAGGCTTGACAGCCGGGATTAAATCGTATGTCGCGTCCACAATGCCCTTGTTGAACTCAAAGATGGCATCTGCGGCAGCTTCCAGGGTCTCACCTTTTTCAGCGTAGGCCTTCTTTAAAATGAAGTCCGGCACGAAGCCCAGCTGTGGATCGAGGCCGACGACAATCGGCGCATTTGTCTTTTTGATGGCTGCGATTAACTGATCAATCATTTTTAGCGGTCCTCCCAGACAAGATTACCTAAGACGAGGGTGTACTTGCATTTTCCAAAGACCCTGCGTCCCGCAAAGGGCGTGTTCTTGCCCTTGGACAGGAATTTCCCGGGGTCGATGGTGTATTCATGTTCAAAATCGAAGATGGCGATGTCGGCCGGTGCTCCCTCCGAGAGGGTGCCTGCATCAATCCTGAGAATCTTTGCCGGGTTATAGCTCATCTTCTCGGCCATCTGCATAAGGGTCAGGATGCCCGGCTTCACCAGCTCGGTGTAGGTGAGGGCTGCGCTTGTCTCGAGGCCTGTGATGCCGAAGGGTGCCGACAGAAAACCGCGGCTCTTCTCATCCGCGCTGTGGGGCGCGTGATCGGTACTGATGCAGTCGATGGTTCCGTCGACGAGTCCCTGGCGCAAAGCCTCAACGTCCGCTTTTGTGCGCAGGGGCGGGTTCATCTTGAAGTTGGCGTCGTCGCCCGGGATGTCGTCGGATGTCAGGATGAAGTGATGCGGACAGACCTCGGCGGTCACGTGGACGCCGTGCTTTTTGGCCTCGGCGATCATCCAGACGGAATCTTTCGTCGAGCAGTGGCAGAAATGCAGTCTCGCACCTGTCGCGCGGGCCAGGACGATGTCGCGGGCTACGATGGAGTCCTCGACCTCATTGCCTATGCCCGGGAAACCGAATTTCTTCGCGTTCTCGTCGGCGTTCATGACGCCGCCGCAGACCATGGTGATGTCCTCACTGTGCTCGCAGACGACCACGTCGTGGGCTGCCGCCTCGCGAAGGGCCTCCCTCATGAGGTTTCCGTTCATGACAGACTTGCCGTCCTCGGAAAATGCCTTCACTCCGTATTCACAGTTGGCGTCAAAGTCCACCAGCTCCTCCCCGTTCATGCCGCGGGTCATAGACGACGCCTGGTAGATATGGACCGGTGCCTGGGTCTTCGCCTTGTTGACCACATAGCCGATCCGGTTCACGGAATCCATCGGGGGTCTGGTGTTGGGCATGGCAAGAAGAGACGTCACGCCCCCGTGGGCCGCCGCCTCGCCGCCTGTGCTGATATCCTCCTTGTAGGTCTGTCCCGGATCCCTCAGGTGCACATGCAGGTCCACAAGCCCCGGCATGACCACAAGACCCGAAGCGTCGATCACCTCCGCCTGAGGATCCGTCAGGTCCCTGCCGACCTTCGCAATCTTTCCGTCATCAATGAGAATGTCGGCGATCCCCTCAAAGCGGCTCGCCGGATCCACTATATATCCATTCTTAATCAGTCTTTTCTTCATATAGCCACCTCACTTGCTCCCATCATACACGAAACTCACCGAAGATTCAAGAAAATGGCAGAAATCGAGGATGGGCAAGGGCAGGTGGTTACAGTTCACGGGCAGGTCACTTCGGCGCTTCGTGAACAGTAACGCAGGTGAACCCACGGGGACGTATCCCGGGGGGCCACCTGGTACGTTTCCGTTCACATTTGGTCAGTTACTGCTCACGGATCCGCCAGGTTCCCTTCGGAAAGCATTTTTCTCCGCGGCTCTACGCTCCGCTTCGATCGGCTGCTCTTCGAACGTCCACTGGACGTTCAGCGCCCCCTCAAAGATCCACTCCGGAAATGCTTTCCAAAGGGCTCCCATTGGCTGACGAGTGAACTGTAACACCGCAGACCTCAAAGTCTGGGGAGTGATTCGTTTTCACTTGACAGAAGTTTCTGCGACCCTTATTCTATATATGGGATAGTGTTGAGAATATTCTGCTTGCACGAAATCTGGATAAATTAAATTCATTCGGTATGCGAAGCTTCTGATAACACCTGCCATGTGAGGAAATATATTCGCATGATCAGGTGTGTTTTCATGCATGCGCGGGGATGGGCATTTCTGAGGGCAGAGTCAGGAAGTCCTGGAGACCCGGGCAGACGGAGACGAGCAGGAAGTCCAGGAGACCCGGGTAGTCGGAGAAGTATAGGAAGTCCTGGAGATCCGTGTAGTCGGAGACGAGCAGGAAGTCCAGGAGGCCTGGATAGCCCGGGAAGTGCAGGAAATTAAGATATCCTGAGAAATCAGGGAAAGTTTGGGAAGGAAATCTATGAAAAGAGACGGGATCATTATCGTTTTGATCGCTGCAGTTTTTGCGGCAGGCGTTTTTCTGGCGGTGCTTGCGCCGGACGGCCTGTCGCTTGTCTTCGTGCTCTTTATGCTTGCGCTGGTCACGGCAGGAATCCTGGCCGGCCACAGGACATGGCTCCGCTACACAAGGGCATTTGACAAAGCGGACGCCAATATCGAGGGAGCCCTGGGCGTCGCCTCGGAAGACCCATGGCTTGTTGTCCGCGAGAACAGAGAGCTCTTCGGCATGTCCGCCCTCGATGGCCGTTTTCAGCAGTTCGTCACGAGGCGCGGAAGCGGGAGAGGAGACGGGAAGGCAGCCCATTTTTGTGATCTTCGTACCTACATCACAGACCGCTTCCTCATGATAAGTGCCCACGAGCAGGTCCTGGCCCAGATCCCAGGAACCCTGACCGGCCTCGGCATCCTGGGTACCTTCCTCGGCCTTCTTCTCGGTCTGCAGAAACTGGGTTTCTCCTCGGCGACAAGCACGGTTGAGAGCATCCAGACCCTGCTTGGCGGCGTCCGTCTCGCCTTCTATACATCCATTGCCGGCATCATCCTGTCCATCCTCTTCAATCTGCTGACCGGAGCCGTCAAAAACCGCATGCTCATTGCAAAAGAGCAGTTCTTTCAGGATTTCTACCACTATATCCTGCCCGATCCCGACGAGGAGATGAGGAACCAGGAAGTTGAATTCGAGGAGAAGATCCTGAGAGCACTTGATGGCACGAGAAACTAACCCGGAGGCCTGTCCACCTGCCCTCCCATGCCGTCCTTCCCATGCCGTTGAGGGCAGTTGCTGCGTCCCCATGCCATCAGGCGCGGGACCGTCCCCGAGACATTCCCTATAGAAAGAGAGCTGTCCATGTTCATAAGGCGCAATCCAAGAGAAGAAAACGATGAACCGAAAGGGATCAGTTACTGGCAGTCCATGGCGGACCTGCTGTCCGGAATACTGCTCATATTTATCCTGCTTGCGGCCATTTCCGCCTTTTACAGCTGGAAAGATCCCGAGACAGAGGAGGGAGACACGCAGAGCGTCGTCTCCTCGAATGAGCTTGTCAATTCCTATCCGCAGACCTATGGCAATCAGGAGACCGGCAACGGCACGACCGACTACCGCGAACAGGAGACCAACGCAAATGGCGGCGGTGGCGGTGGTGGTGGTGGCGGAGACACGGAGTCGACCGAGTCCACGCCGGGAGATAATGAGGATCCCCGGGCGGCCGTCCGCCTCATTCTGATCGACGGGACGACCGGCAAGACGATCCCCAGGGAGGGTGTGGATTTTGAACTTCTTGATGAAAATGGAGCCCGCGAGACGCTCTACACCCACTACCCGGTCCTCACCAAATATCACGATTTTGAGACAACCAGCCAGGGGGACTTCTACCTCCCGGAAATGATCCCTCTGGGCAAGTATCGCTTTCATATGCTGACAGCCATGGAGGGCTACGACAGGGACGTCAGCCTGCCCTTCAGCATTACGACCAACTACACATGGGCGGACCCCTTCATCGTGAACTTCATCATCTATCACGAGCGGGTCAGCCTGGAGATCACACTCACCGACAAGGCGACCGGAGCCCCCCTGAGCGGCGTCCAGTTCACCCTTGCACCCGCGAAAGACGACAGCGGCGCGGCGACCGCCAACGCGGGAGAAGAAGCAGCCTCGGCGACCGCGGCGACAGAAGCCGGCGAGGCGACAGGGACGGCAGATGCCGGCTCAGCAGCGACAGAGGCCTCTGCGAATTCGGCTGAGACACCAGAAAATGAGTCGGAATTCAGAATTTCAGCCGCAGCGGCAGAGGCACCCGGCGAGGACGCGGTCAGCGCGGGTGCTGCCGGCGTCGAGGGCAGGACAGCTGAGGATGGGTCCTACCAGGCAATCATGTCCGCCGGCGCCGAAGTCAGTGCGGATACGGCGGAGACGGCCGCCACGGTCACGACCGATGCGGACGGCAAAGCAGTCATTCACGGGCTCACGACGCGCAAGTACATGCTCATCCAGGACACCGTCCCGGAGGGCTACGCCTCGCTCGGCACCACAGTCGTCGACATGACGGGCGTGACCGGGACAAAGACCCTGGCGCTTGCGGAGAGCATGACGCGCGTCAATCTGACCCTCCGCGACGCCCTCAGGAGCGACGAGACCCTGGCAGGCGCGGAATTCGAGCTTCAAAAAGAAGGCGAGACAGCCAAAACAAGCTACACAACCGATGAAAATGGAACATTTTCCATCACAGGATTTGAGAAAAATGCATCCTATACGCTGACGCAGACGAAAGCAGCAAGGGAAGGCTACCGCATGGCAGATGCATTTTCCATCGATGTCGATGAACATGGACTGATCGCGGGGAGGGGGACATATTCCATTGATGCCGTCAATGAGATCAACCGGGTCAGCTTCTATGTGAGGGATCTGATCACGGAAAGAAGTGTGGAGACAGCGTCGGTCGCGGTCCGCGACGAGGCAGGAAAGATCGTCAGGGACGGCCTTGAGCCGGAAGAGATGGTCGAGGGGATGGCAGCCGGAGAGTACAGAGTCACGGCCGCAGCCGGAAGCCTGCCGGGCATGACAGGGGAGCTGGCATTTGCTGTGGAAGACGGGGCCGAGGCGACGGAAGTGACCGTGAGAGTGATCACGCTCCCGGACTATATTCTGGGAGGTGCGATCCTCGTGGCCATCTTCCTGCTCCTCTTCCTGCTCCTCATTCCGCGCATGCGTAAGAGAAAAGGAAAGAGCGGCAGAACCAGGTAAGCCGCAGAAACGACATTTTACGCAGTATACGAAGAAAGCAAGAGAAAAGCGGCAAATTAGGGACGTGCGCGGCAGGTGCATCTGCCGCGCATGTGAAGGAGAAAGACAAATGAGCGATGAACATAAGCCGGACAGAAGGCAGCACGCAAGAGAAGAGGACGAAATCGACATCGGGAGCCTCATGTTCCGCGTGTGGAAAAAGCGGAGGGAGATCGCCATCTGCACCGTCCTCGGCTTCCTCGTGGGCCTCGTTTTTTACGCGGTGAGCCTCCTCTACGGGGGCTCCGTCCTCATGACCTCGATCGCAGTCGTCTCCCAGAATGCCGACGGAAAGTTCACAGGCAGCGGGGGCGACAAGACATCGCCCAACTACAACGACCTGCAGATGTCCCAGGACATGGCCGAGTCCGTCGCCTACATCGCCACCAGCAACCAGGTCCTGAACCAGGTCAGAAAGAAGATCAACCTCATCGGCGTCGACAACCGAACCATCAAAAGCGCCCTCACGGCGGAGCGCTACGGCGAGACCCAGATCATAGAGCTCATCCTTCACTGGGATAATACAAGTGAAGGCCAGGAGATTCTGACCGCGCTCAACGAGATACTCCCCTCCGTTCTCGAGGACACCCTCAAAGTGGGAAATGTCTCCGTCGTCAACGAGCCGGCCGTCTCCTCGCAAAATGCCATCTTCGGCAGGAAAGAAGTGCTCATGGCGGGGCTTGTCGGCTTTCTTGCCAGCGTCATTTACTTCGTGATCAGGGCTCTGTCCCATCCGACCATTCTCGACGGGGAATCCCTGCGGGGGAAGACGGGGCTTGAGCTTCTGGGCGAAGTGCCCCAGGGGCGGATCCAGGAGTATATGTACAACCAGCTTCTTTTGAATGAAAAGGATGAGTTTCCCTACCAGTTCCGCGAGTCCATGGCCTACATCGCCCATCTGGTAGCCCACAGGCTGTCGGAGAGGCAGGGACACAAAATCTTCTTCGTGACATCCTCCTTTTCCGGAGAGGGCAAGTCGACCGTCGCCGCCAATCTGGCCATCGAGCTGTCTCGCTTTAATCCCAAAGTACTTCTGGTCGATGTCAATTTTCATGCGCCGGCCCTCGGCAGGCTCTTTTTTGATAAGACCCAGCACGAGCACTCCATCAACGCCATGCACACGAATGAGGAGTCGGGAGATGAGGCGGTTCTCTCCCTCACGTCCTACTTTGACCTCCTTCCGGCCCGCGTGGAGGAAATGCCGGTCAAGCTGGTCGGCAATCTCTCGGTCCAGCTGGAAAAGCTCTTCCAGGAGTACGATTATGTTGTTCTCGACGCCTCCTCTGTGGGTGCCATCTCGGACGTATTGCCGGTTCTGGAGCTGACCCGGGAAGCCGTCTATGTCGTCGAGCAGGACCGCGCCTCGAGGGACGTCATCAGGGCGGACGTCAAGGACCTGGAGCGCCTTGGCGTTCACATCCTGGGCGCCATCGTCACCAAGGTCAACACCCGCTGGCAGGGCTTCCGCCGCCAGTATGGCTACGACACGGAGCCCCGCACCTCCGTCGAACTTCCGGCCGAAGAGCGGGCCGCCCTCAGGAAGTCCATCCTCCAGAAAAAAGCTCTCTTCCGCAAGAATGCAGAGCTCCGCGACGAGCGCGAAGCCGCCCGCCAGCAGGAAGAAGACAGGTCCTGAAAAAACTGCGATCCTGGGTCGGAGCAGGTAGCTCGTCTCCCCGGAACCTGGGCCTCACGAGGTTACAGTTCACGGGGCACCCCGGCGCGGAGCACAAAGGCCTTCTTCCGGAGCGCATTCGATTTTCGCCGCCTGCTTTTGCGGCGAAAATTACTAAGTGAAGGAAGAAGGCCTTTGTGCGAAGCGACGAAGTGACCCACCCGTGAACAGTAACTCACGAGAAAGTGGGAACAGCGGTATCCTGAATTTTCTTTACTGCAATGGAGAGGTATGGTATAAATAACAAGAGCAACAGGACCCTTTATGCAGGATGAGGACCAGGCGTGAAAACTGCGCGGAAGGCCCTGCATGTGCTGAAAACGGCCATTTGTCCGAAGAAACACGAAAGGAAAAGATCATGGCAAAACAAAACGCAGGAATGGAAGAAACTGTACTCTGGAAGGGCAAGAAGCGCATCATGTTTCTCGGCCTTCCCTGGACATTTACAACCTATAAGATCACAGAGAACCGCCTCTTCATCACAAGAGGCTTCCTCACGACAAAGTATGATGAAGTGCGCCTCTATCGGATTCGTGACGTCAGCCTGAAGAGAACCTTACTCCAGAAAATGATCGGCACCGGCACCATTTCCGTCTGCAGCACAGATTCCACCATGAAAGACTTCGAGATCATCAACGTCAAAGATTCTGAGCGCTGCGCAGAAATTCTGTCCTCCGCTACAGAGCATGCCCGCGAGAAAGCCAGAGTCTCCTCAAGAGAACTCATGGTAGAAGACGACCACGAAGAAGACGACGATCGCTTCTGAGAAATCAGGAATTTGTGTTGATGTGCGGGGCGGCGGCGCGGGTTTGCGCAATCTGCTCCCGAATGGAGGCCGGAAGAGCGGCCTCCTCCTTTTTGTGTGCGATGAGTCGGTTGTAAGCCTTTAGAAAATGGCTCATTTCGATTGTCTCGACTTCCTCCGACGGAAGCAGGGCCATGGCCTCGAGGCTGCCGGGCGACGCAATCACCTCCTGGCAAATGGGAGGCAGCTCGCGGAAGCGCTCCTCGGCGTGGTAGACCCCGTCGGAAATGGCCCTCCGCACGCATGCCCATGCCTCCTCCGCCGTAGGATAGTCAGGGACACATCTCATCCCATTGATCTTGTCGATCACCTGCCCCGGTGACGGCGGAAAGCCCTCCTTATCCTGTGCAATAAAAGCAAGCAGCCCATTCATGCCCTCCTCAACAGAAAAATCCCTGAGAATGCAGTACCAGATTTCCACCAGCCGCTCATACTCATCTTTCGAAAAATGAGGAAATGCCTTCGGATACGCAGCCCGCATGGTAAACACAATTTTTGAAGCTTCCTGTTTTGTCAAAAAATCCTCCTTTCTACCCCGGAGTGATCCCCCGCATTCTATGATGCCCTCCCCAGAAACTGCTGGTTCTCCTCGATTATGGGGCGGCCCATGGAGACTGAGCTGTTCTCTCACTGCTACAAGAACTTTATCTTCTCTTACCTGTAACTGGGGCTATAGCTATAACTGATATATACTGGACATCGGACTTTGAATCGATACCGTATCCGCCTGTGCC
>OMTP01000032.1 GCA_900313955.1 uncultured Lachnospiraceae bacterium
CCACTCCGGAAATGCTTTCCAAAGGGCTCCCATTGGCTGACGAGTGAACTGTAACTGAGCAGCAACTTTGGTCACGTTTCACAGCAAAAGGCAGTTGTCAGCTTACGTCTGCAGGAGTATAATATATCTCAGATTTTGTCCGCAGGTGAGATGACGCGGATCGAAGAAGGAGCATTTTTATGAGTCAGAAGAAAGTTGATGCTTATAAAGAGTATAAAAAGGACAGAAAGAAGAACATCAAGAAGGAAAAGAGAAAAGAAAATCTTGAGAAGGGCATTTTCGTTGCCGTTGCCTGCGTCTTCGTCGGCTGGTTCGGATGGTCCATTTACCACCAGGTGACGACAAAGCCCGCAGACGAGACATCCACGCCGACAGCGACAGAATTTGACATGACCGACTACATGAACTACGTGTCGGGACTTCAGTCAGGATATACGGAGTAAATGAAAAAACGCCTGAGGAGCAGATCTTCAGGCGTTTTCTTAACCAACAGCGCACCATGAGGTCTGCCTCGGTGGCCTCGTAACAAAGAAAAAAGGACCTGCCGGCTAATGCGGCAGGTCCTTTTAGGCTCTATCGTAATTACTGCTTGACAACGTTAGCTGCCTGCGGTCCACGAGCACCCTGTACAACATCGTACGTAACAGACTGGCCTTCCTCAAGAGACTTGAAGCCCTCACCCTGGATTGCGGAGAAATGTACGAATACATCCTTTCCGTCTTCGCCAGTGATGAAGCCGTAGCCCTTTTCAGCGTTGAACCACTTTACAGTACCCTTGTTCATTGTGTTACCTCCATAAATAATAAAGAAAATAATGAGTAAAAGTCGGAGAGACAAAAAAATTCACCGACTATTACAGATTACAGGCGTTACGCATATAATCTCTAATAATCAGTGAATACATGTGCATCCTTACAAAACTCTTTGTTTCTACGTCGACTATTATAGACAAAGAAGGCATTTTCGTCAACTAAAATTTGGGCGGGAACCGCAACAGAAACGTGATATGTTACAGTTCACGGGTCAGCCAGAGTACCCTTCGGAAGGCATTTCCTCTGCGGACATCCCCTCAAAGGCCCACTCCGGAAATGCTTTCCAAAGGGCACCCATTGGCTGGCGAGTGAACCATAACCGTGACACTAGTGATATCCCGCAGGTGAAATAATATTGATTTTATTCGCTATTTCGCATAAAATAGAAAAAAGGAGGTATATATGGAGTACATTTCTGTGAAAGATGCTGCATTCAGATTTGGCATTTCTGAGAGACGTGTTCAAAAGCTTTGTGAAGAAAAACGGATTCCGGGAGCTCAGATGCTGAGTAAGGTATGGCTGATTCCGTCTGATGCCCAAAAACCGCTGGATGAACGAATGGCTTTTCCTTCTGGGCAGGATGAATTCATGTCCTTAAAAGATCTATGCAATTATCTCTCTGTCTCTGTGGCTACAGGCAGAAACTGGATCAAACTTAATAAAATCACACCGACAACATACGACAATGGACATCCATTCTTTTCCAGAGCTTACTGTGAAAATCTCAAGGTAGAAATTCGAACGGGCAAGAATACGGCATTGAAGAGCAGACGAAATAAAAAATATGTGTCTGGTTCTTCTTTCTATCGGGCCTACGTCTCGGATGAGTCCCGGAATCTCTCTGTTGTGGAAGCGATAGTAAACGACATTGACTCAGAACATCTGGAAGTCACGGAATTCCATCTACGCGCTTTGACAGCTGAATGTGCACTGCAGCTTCTGAATCAAAAATATCACATCACGGATAATAAGACGGAATATCTGCTCTCTTCTTATCTAAAACAGGATTTAGCGGTCGGAAAATACTACTTCTTAATAGATGACCTTATTCGTAATTGTAATCCCGAATTACTGCTTTCATTTTCCCGCACCAGTCTTTTTCGTCATGCGTTCATTTACGAGGAATCAGAAGATATTGTTGGACTGTTGTACATTTCCTGTAAAAATATAAGCAGCAGAAAAGCGACAGGAGCTTACTATACCCCGACAAAGGTTGTTAAAGAGCTTATTTCCGGTTTATCGGAGTCAAGATCTCTTTCTTCAAGTTCACTTATATTAGATCCATGCTGTGGGACTGGCAATTTTCTGCTCCAACTACCCTGCACTGCTATCGATATGCTTTTCGGAATTGATATCGATGAGATCAGTGTGCAGTTAACCAGAATCAATATGGCTCTGAAATTCCCGAACTGTACAAAGGACCAGCTGTACACAAATTTTCAGGTTGCAGACTATTTATCATACGCTAGAACTGGGTTTAATCTGATCCTTGGCAATCCACCATGGGGATTTGATTATGACGATGAAAGGAAGACAGCTCTTCGCAGAGATTTTCAGACTGCACAGGGAAAGACAATCGAGTCCTATGATCTTTTTATTGAACAATCTCTTCGAAAAATGCGTCCGGAAGGCACTATGGCCTTTGTCCTTCCCGAAGCGATCCTTAATGTAAAAATCCATCAGCCCATCCGGGAAATGATTCTGAAGGGTCATTCAATCTCCCGTATTCATTATCTGGGAAATGCATTCGATCAGGTTCAATGCCCCTGTATCATCTTACAGATCAGGAATACAGGAAAACCTTTCAACACACAAGGTATGCAGGTTATTTGCAAAGACGATTCATTCGAAATCAAAACAAGTCGAAACACTTCTGCTGGATATTTCAGCTTCCAAATGAAGGATGATGAGTGGTCAGTTCTTAATAAAATTGAAAATGTTCCAAACTGTCAATATCTGAAAGATCATGCTGTATTTGCTCTGGGACTTGTTACAGGCAATAATAAAAAATACATCTCTGATGTGCCGCAAGAGGGATACGAAATCGTATTAAAGGGCTCCGATATTTGTAGATACAGGATAGTCCCGCATGGAAATTATCTGTCCTTCAGACCAGAAGAATTCCAGCAGGTAGCACCTGTTGAATATTACCGGACTCCAGAAAAACTGTTCTACCGCTTTATCTGCAAGCAGCTGGTATTTGCCTATGATGATCACCAGACCCTGTCACTTAACAGTTGTAACATTCTGATCCCTGAGCTTCAGGGAGTGAGCATGAAATATAGTATGGCCATCTTAAATTCACGAGTGGCGCAATTTCTATTTTCAAAGAAATTTCAATCTGTGAAAGTTCTGAAATCCCACATTGAACAGATTCCGATCCCTGCTGTGGACGCAGGAAAGCAAGGGGATATAACAAGTATCGTAGATTTAATAATTGACGAAAAAGATCCCGCTCAAATAACAGGGCTATACAATCAGCTTGATAAAATCATTGCCAATCTCTTCCAACTGACCAGCGACGAATACGGTGTCATCCTGAAAGCTACAGAAAATGACAGTCTCTTCCTGTGCTAAATCAAAAGGCTGTCGTGACAAAATGCCACGACAGCTTCTTTTATCTATGGCCCTTTGCTCTCACGCAGTCAAGGACATCCGTTTCTTCCACTTGAAACGGCCGGAGATCTTCTTCTGTCATAAAGACTTGGCCTTCAAAGACTTTGGCTCCGCTTCCAGTCTGCTCATTTCTGTGCTGCGAACCAAGTTTTCCAGTCTCAACCAGTTCGGCGCTTGTGAGAACCCAATACAGCAGCGCATCCCGGCAGACACCAATCCAGATAAAAACATCACAACAGGATGGCTTCAGCTGCTGAAAATGATATTTAAATTCTTCTTCTACAGCTTCCCTGTGTAAAAAAGCTCTGCTCGCAAGGCTTCCCTTTGCTTTTGTACTGTTTGCGCGGCATGCTTTTACCTCAACCCGGATACCATCCAGCCAGAGATCGAATTCGCCGTCAAAGTCAGGATAAGCATTGGCAAGATTCTCTTTTGTTGCCTGAATAAAATCAGGAAACAATTGTCTTATATGAGCTTCCCCCCAAGTCTGTCCAAATGTTCTGGGGAAGAGTTCGAAAAGATCTAGATACTTATTTCTCCTGGCATAGTCCTCGCTGATCTTCTCATACTGATCAAAAGTGATCGCCCCCAGACTTAACAGATATGCCAGCATACGGTTTTCACGTCCAAAGGGATAGACATTTTTCTCTTGATCTATTTTTTCAATGATGTCTTCTTTTCCATTTTTTCTAAGTATACTATAAATAATCTGGTCTAATTCTTTCATCGATCTTTTCTCCCGGGTATAATGCCAGATAGCAGCCCAAGCTGCGTCTCCAATGGTTCATCCTCAGATGACAACCATAATTCCGCCGTCGTTGCTGTAGACGGTGGAGACGCCGCCGGTCTCGACCATGACGACGTCTTTCACCTTCATATTGGCACAAATGGCGTCGCGCACGATCTCGGCGCGGTCCGGGCAGTTGCAGTAGGCGATGCCGAGGATCTTGGACGCAGGGTCAGGGGTCGCTTCGATGACATGGCGGACCATTTTCTGGATGGCCTTGTTGATGCCGCGTGCCTGATCAATCTGGGCGATCTCGCCATTTTCTGTGCCGATGCAGACAGGCTTGATCTTGAGAACCGAGGCAGCAAGACCTTTCATGCGGGACAGACGCCCGTTCTTGCGCAGAGTATCCAGGTTGTCAAGGACGAAAAATGTATTTTTCTCCTCCGTGTACTTCTGCGCACCGATCACGACATCCTCAAAGGAGAGGCCCTTCTCCTCCAGCTCCACAATTTTCTTCAAAATGAGGGTCATTCCCACGGAGGCAGAGACGGAATTGAAGACGTGAATCTTTATATCAGGACGGTCATCGAGCAGCATGTTCATGCCGATGACCGCGCTCTGGTAGGAGCCCGACAGCTCCGCGGACAAAGTGATGATGTAGACGCGGTCCGCATCGCAGTCCGCAGCCCTCATAAAAGCCTCCGGCGACGGGCAGGCTGTCTTGGGGCACTCCGGATCCGCGGCGATCTTCTTCACCAGCTCCTCACAGGAGACATGGCCGTCGTCGACGATATCTTCCCCATGAATCGTCAAAGTGAGTGGAATCGAGACAAACTCCTCCCGCCCTTTCAGTTCCTCCGGAATCTCACCGCAGCTGTCCATCACGATTCTGTACTTCATTCTTCTCATCCCGCTTTCATTTTTAAGACCGTACAACGTAGTTTTGATTACTACGTGAATTATACATCCATACCACTGTGACTACAAGCCTTATTTTTCATTTTCACATAAAAATGTGCTCGATCGGTTCCAGTTCACGGGTCAGCCCGGAAGTGCCTTCCACAGCGCCCCACGACGGCTGGCATGTGCACTGTAACCTCCATCGCTCCCCCTCACATCTCCTCGAAGGCGACTTTATGAAAATGCAGCCAAGCCCTGACGTAGGCGTCCCATGTGTGATCCAGGGTCTTGTCCATGGTAAATGTGCTGATCGATGTGCCCGTCGTGAGCACAAGTCCCACCGCATCGTAGCGCAGATTGATGCAGAGGCCCCGGACGGTCGCCGGATCCAGCTGGATCTTGTAGTGATCAAGAAACGACGGAATCTGCCCGTGGGGGAAAAAGAGGACGAACTTGAAGGCGAGGGGAAGTCTTTTGCCCTTGATAAAGTCAAAGCAATAAGGCCTGACGTCTTTCCAGGCGACAAGGTTCTGGGCAGGCTGCTCCTCCTGCCCCTCTTCCTCAGTTTCCTCCGTGTCATCAGCGCCGTAGAACTCCGCCTGACGCGTCCCGTCGATGGTCATGGTGCAGAAGGTCGTGACAGAGCCCTCCGCAAGCTCGTAGCTGTCGAGCCATGTTCCCGTCAGAAATCCGGCTGTAAAGTTTTTTATATCAAGAATTTTTACTGCTATCATACTTAGATTGTAGAAGAATTTTGCACTGAAAACAAGATGGACTTTGTCTTTCTTAGCGCAAATGTTACAGTTGTTACAGTTCACGGGGCACCCCGGTGCGGAGCACAAAGGCCTTCTTCCGGAGCGCATTCGATTTTCGCCGCCTG
>OMTP01000072.1 GCA_900313955.1 uncultured Lachnospiraceae bacterium
CTCGCTGGGGTCCACACCTCACTCTCTGCTTGCCTCAACCCCAGCGTGTCGCTCTTTTCCGCCACTCGCTGGGGTCCACGCCTCACTCTCTGCTTGCTTCAACCCCAGCGTGCCGCTCTTTTCCGCCCCTCGCTGGGGTCCACACCTCACTCTCTGCTTGCCTCAACCCCAGCGTGTCGCTCTTTTCCGCCCCTCGCTGGGGTCCACGACTCTCCTTTAACAGTGCACGGTCGTATCCGGCCGTATCACCAGCCGTATCACTCCCTGACCATGTCCATAAAGGTCTTCTGGCGCTCGTAGTTGTCGACAAAATTGCCGCGAGTGGCAATCGTCACCGTCTTTGAGCCGGGTTTCTTAATGCCACGCATGGTCATGCAGGTATGCTCGGCCTCAATCATGACCATGGCCCCTTTGGGCGCAAGATAAGTCATGAGGGCATCGGCGATCTGGCCGGTCAGCTGCTCCTGGATCTGGGGCCGTCGCGCGTAAACCTCGACAGTGCGAGCCAGCTTGCTGAGTCCCACCACCTTGCCGTCAGGAATGTAGCCGATGTGTACTTTCCCGTAAAATGGCAGCAGATGGTGTTCGCACGTTGAGTAGAAAGTGATATCCTTAACGACCACCATATCGCTCGATCCCGTCGAGAACTGCTTCTGCAAATGTTCCTCCGGCGTCTTTCCGAGCCCTCCAAAAATCTCCTCGCACATGCGGGCGACACGATCCGGAGTGTCGACGAGTCCTTCCCGGTCTGGATCTTCGCCGATTCCCTCCAGGTAAAGACGCACAGCCTGACGAATTTTTTCCTGATCCATAAGAAACTCCTTTCCTTAAAGAAGCAGCAGTGATCCCTGGGGGACACAGCACGTGCCCTCACTCGCCAAGGAAAGCAACAGCTGCGTCACCGTGGACTCATTTGCAGATAATGATACAGTCATATTGGCAATAGAAAATGTTCATGTCTTCTCTGAACGATTCATCTCGGGGATCTGTTCCTCTGCCCTCCTATGTCTGTGAGGGCACCTGATGCGTCCCCATGAGCTCACTTGTGCTCATGTCCTGGCCATATCTGGACAAGACGTGTGATCCCGGCAATATTGGAGAGGGAGCCGAAGGAGAGGATGACGTCGTCTTCTCCAGCCGCCTGAAAAGCCTTCTCTACAGCCTCACCAAGTGTGCTGCATGGTTGGACATGCGTATTGAAGCAGGCAACTTTCTCGGCCATCTGCCGAGCCGACAGGGCGCGTGGGCTGCCCGGCGTCTCGATCGTGAAAATGCGATCCGCACGGGGGGCCAGAGGGCGCAGGACATTGTCATGGTCTTTATCCTTAAACATTCCGATGATGAAAATGAAATGCTTCCCCGGGTAGTAGAGATCGAGCGAGCTTCTGAGCTCCTGCGCGGCTCCGGGGTTGTGTGCTCCGTCCACCAGGAAGTCCGGTTGGATGAAAATGCGGGTGAAGCGACCTGGCCACTGTGCATCTGCGAGTCCCTTAAGGATCTGCTCATCGGTCAAGGAAAAGCGAGTCGACTTGAGGGCGCGCAGTGTCTCAAGAGCCGTGAGCGAATTGACGATTTGGCAGAGGCCGGGCAGACGGACCGTCACAGCTATGGCATGCATGGAATCCTGTGAAGAAGATGCTTCCTCGTCTGCTGATTCTCTCCACGCAGAAGCTCCTTCTGCATTCTTATAGAGATGAGCATCAGTGGCGGCAGCTGCTCCATGCTCCTTCTCCGCGCTGTACACCGACAGAGAGCCCCTGTTATCCCTCTCATAACTCTCTTTTCCACCGAGAGGGAAATACAGATAAGAGAGACTTCCATCGTGTATATTTAGAGAAGAAGCTCTGCGTGAATCTGCATAAAGGAAGGGAGCTTTGTTCCTTTTCGCTTCTCTCTCAAGAACCTCCATGACCTCCGGATCCTGCTGTGATGTGATGACGGGAACTCCGGGGCGCATAATGCCTGCCTTGACTTCAGCGATGTCCGCCAGCGTCGGGCCAAGAAAAGCTGTATGGTCGAGACTGATCGAGGAGAAGACAGTGGCAAGAGGGTGAGAGATCACATTTGTCGCATCGTCCCGGCCTCCCATGCCGCACTCAACCACGGAAATGTCGCATTTTTCACGGGCGAAATAGAGGAAGGCCAGAGTTGTCTCCAACTCAAAACCAGAAGGACGAATCCATCCGTCCTGTTCCATTTGCCTGACCTTCCCGGCAATCTCCTCTGTAAGGGATACGAAAGTTTCCTCACGGATCTTGCGGCCGTCGATCTGAAACTGCTCGCCGTACTCGTAGACGACCGGAGAACTGTAGCGGCCCGTCCGATAGCCGGCCTCGGTCAGGGCCGTCGAAATATAAGCAAGAACACTTCCCTTGCCGTTGGTTCCTGCGATGTGAATGCAGGGAACCTGATCCTGAGGGTTGCCCAGCCTTCTTAAAAGTTCCTGAATCCGGTCCAGCGCAAGGTGAATCTCACCTGTGTGAATTCCGGCGAGGAATGTCTTTGCCTCCTCTATAGTCATCTTCGCTCCTCTTTTCAAGCAGCTATGAGGATACACCTTTTCAAAATGTTCCAGTTGGCGGGTCAGCCAGGGTCCCCTGTGGAAAGCACTTCCTCCGCGGACATAACCGTGAGGGTTCACTCCGGAAGTGCTTTCCACGGAGCACCTGCTGGCAGACGTGTGAACTGTAACTTCCAAATCAAAGATGCCATCCTGCATAGGTATCCCTCTTGAACAATTACCTACTCAGGCATAAAAAAAGGACTCGGGGAGATATTTCCCGAATCCTGCGCTGGTCACAATGATCTGATCCTCTCTTGCAGCGGGATGCAGCTCATACACCGCGAGAAATCTTTTATGTGCTTCTTTGTACAGATGACAAAGATCACATGACTCCTCTTCGCCCGGATGACAACTCCCCGTTCACCCGATACTTGACGCGTATGTGCCTACTCTTGAAGAATTACGCTTCCTATACTACAACGAAATGAAGGAGAAGTACAGCTCAAATTTATTCTTTCTGGCCGCAGGCACCGTTACGGTTACAGTTCACTGGGCACCCCGGCGCGGAGCAAAAAGACCTTCCATCAGGGCGCATTCGAATTTGCGCGCCCGCTTTTGCGCGCAAATTTACTAAGTCCGGATGGAAGGTCTTTTTGTGGAGCGACGTTGTGACCCACCCGTGAACAGTAACATCGTAACGTTACAGTTCACACGCCGGCCAACAGCCTGCTCTGCCAGCGGAACTTATGAAAAAACGGAACTTGTGAAACAAAAAAGACAAAAAAGCTGTCACCGACAAGTGACAGCTTTAAAAATGAATTAGCTCCCCGAGTAGGGCTCGAACCTACAACAACTCGGTTAACAGCCGAGTGCTCT
>OMTP01000238.1 GCA_900313955.1 uncultured Lachnospiraceae bacterium
GGCTCTTCGGGCACGGTTGTGGGTGATTAATTGCCCGAAAGCCAGCATTTAAGCCTCTTTCAGCACATCAGTTTTTCTGTTAGGAAGTGGTATTTTTAAATTGGAGCACACTAAGTATACCATGTCCATCATATTCTGAATATTTCGAAAACCATATGCCTTGCGGATGATGAGCTTGATCTTGTTGTTGGTTGACTCAATGCGGGCATTGCTGAGGCCTAAACGAATGGTATTAAGAATATACTCTTTATGGCGTTTGATCTTCTGGTAGAGTTCCTTGAAGGCTGGAATTCGGCTGTGGCTGGCCCACCACATCCACTTTTTAAGTGCCGCCTCCGCTTCTTTGACATCTTGCAACTTAAAAATCAGGCGAAGAGATTCCTTAAGGCAGTAGGCTCTGTATAAGACCTTGTCATTAGCCTGAATGATATCCAGTCGCACCTGCTGATTGTCAGTCAGGTTTTCCGGTGCCTTTCCCAAAGTATACGTCGCACCTTTGATTTCATCGGCTTTCTTCTGGGCGGCTCTGATGATAGCTGCTTCTTTGTTGTCTGCCCTTGGACGACCAGGCTTCTGAGGATGTTCCTCCTTCAGCTGTTTAACCCTGTCATGAGCCACTCGCCATCGATCCCTGCGTACCTCGTCCAATGCCTCCATAGCCCACTCTACAACGTGGAACGGATCAACGCAGCGCTCACAGCCGGGAGTAAACTCATTAACGCAGTCGGTGATCCATCTGGCGCCATCTCCCGTGACAACTTTGATGCTGGCCAGCTGTTCCTTCGTGAGGCTTTTATAGAACCGCTCCAGCACGGTCTTTCCATGACCGTCGGCGACCCAGACAACCTCATTAGTATCGTGATTTACGACCACCGTGATGTACTTATGTCCCTTGCGGTAGCTGGTCTCGTCAATGCCAATATGAACCAGCCCGTTGAGGCGTCTGGAGCGCTCCGGCTCGAGATCCTTCAGGCTTCTGCTGATACAGTTGCCGACAGTCTCCCAGTCAATACGCATGTAGTTCGCCACGGCGCTTCTGGGGAGGTACTTCGCCAGCCATGCGACGGTCATATCAAAGTCTTTGGTGAAGCTGCTGCCGGGATACGCCCATGGAACATCAGCTGTAACCACGCCATGCTCAGGACATTCCACGCGATGCGTGTGATATTCAATCTCCACCAGGAGTCCTCCGAAGTCCAAACCTCGCCAGATCTTTGGAAACCTTGCCGGACGGTCATAGCCGGAGCAGCGTCTGCCACATATGGGGCACTTCTTCTCGTGCCACTTATCTGGGCGGGCCTTGATTCGAATGTGCTGTACCCCATCATCGTCTACATAGAAGTTATGGGCGATTACAACAGTGCCCTTGACATTCATCAACTTTTTCAATACAGTATTAGCAGAAGTCATCTTGGTTTTCCTTTCAAAGTTAGGTTTGGTCGCTGATACTTTATAACAGGAACCAAGGTGACTTTTCAATATGCAATTTAAAAAATTTTCAGACGTGGGTGGCTTCGCCACCCACAATCATGCCCGAAGCCTCAATAAAACTTTGTTTTTGTTCAACGGGCAAGGTTTCTAATGCGGTTTTCCTCATTTTTTGTGTAAACATTTCTTCGTTGTCTATTCTTAAATTCGAATAATAAGAATCACTTTTTCTTTGCATTTGCAGTATATCAGCAATATCAACTGGATCAAAGCCTATATTCTCCCAAGCTTGCCCTGCTACGGTTATATTGTTCAGTACTGATAATAATTCATCGGGATCGAGTTGAGTTGACGATGACGCTGATATTTGACGCACAGAACCTTCAAATACCGAAAGGAACGCTATACACAAAGTGACCAATATCCCAATAACTTTTTTAAACATGTCATTTCTCCTGTTATAGAAAAATACTCCAATATGCTCAACTTTCTCTACATATAAAGTTTTCAGATACTAATATGCAATCGCTTTCCCCTTTGATGGCCATTGATATCATTAGAAATACGCACTCATACAAAAAATTTTACGACTAAGATTAATAAACATCAAGATCAACGATCCTTACGATAAACTTCCCATTGGACTGCCCTCCTTCTGATGTGTTGTTTTCTATTTCTATATTTTCATAATATAGCTCGCACCTTACAAAGATCTTACAAAAATGCATTTTTCAAAAGATTTTAATAGCTGTAACATCAATATTTCTCATGGATAAGAAGGAACTTTAGAAGAGTGAGTAGATTGAGAATACTTGAATGAAATACAGCGACAAGAGCTGCTGTTTCATCTGAAAAGTGAAACAGTAGCTTTTGTCCCTGTATTTTACCTGGTGACGGCACTAACTTATTCGTACGCTTCCGCCCCGTGCAGGATCGGCAGGTTCACGGTGAAGAGGGCACCGGTGTCTTTTACGTTGTCTGCTGTGATGTGGCCATGATGGCTCTCAGCGATGGACTCTGCCATGTGGAGACCGATGCCAAAATGGCCCTCTTTGGTCGAGTAGTAGCGGGTGAAGAGCTGCTCTTTTTTGGTCAGATCAAGGAAGGTTCCTTCTGAGAGAATGAAGAGTACAGCTTTCGCATCTTTTTTATGCAGGGTGAGGCGCACTCTTCCGCCTTTCGGAACGGCATCGACGGCATTGCCGAGGAGTGTCACCAGACATTCCAGGAGCCACTTTTCATCGCAGTAAATAAAGATGCTGTCATCAGGAGCCGTCCAGTCAATGACGACTTTTTTGCACTCAGCTTCAAAGGCAACGTCCTGGACGGCTTCTCCTATAAGAATATCCAGATCTGTCAGGGCATACTGGAATTTCGCCCGGTTTTCACTGAGCTCCGCATCGCGCAGGAACATGGTGACAAGGCGGCTCAGCTTTCGAACCTGAAGTGACAGCTCCCGCATCTCCTGCCCATACACCGCACCGATCTTCGCATCCGCTGCCAGAATCTCCGCACACAGGCCAAGAGACGTAAGCGGTGTCTTCAGCTGATGATAGAGATTCTCCTCGTATTCGGTGGTCTTATTGATATTCGCCCTCAACTCATCATAAAGTGCCGCGATCTCCTTCTCCTGGTCCCGACATTTTTGAGAAAGCGTGGTGTAAGCTTCGAGAGCGTCCTTCTCCTCTCTTCTTCGCAGAACACCATTGAGACAGATAAGAAGGAGGAAAATGACAAGCGCCGGCGCGATCTGCCTCATGAGATCAAGAAGGCAGTATCCGGAAAATGAATACGCGTATCCCGCCTCAGAAATGACGGCATTCCCCCTTTGGATCAGGTTCGCCCGATCAGCAGTGCCGGACAGAAAGGCATAAAGCCCCTCCCCTTTTGTTCCACCGGCACCGCCGGCAAGCGCACCTATGATCATGCGGGTGGAAGTATCAAAAGCGTGAAAACCCACAAAGACAAGCGCAGCGAAACTGATCCATATGCCGACATGACTTATATAAAGGACAACCTTCCTCTTTTCCATGAATCTCCTCCAAGGTGCCTGTCACCGGTGACAGGCACCAGCTCTACTTGACTGAAAATCGATATCCGATCCCGGTCACGGTCTGGACCGGATCCTGCCCGCTCATCTTCATGAGCTTTTTGCGCAGGCGGCTCATGTGGACGGTGAGCGTGTTGGTGTCCACGTATCGCCCTGTCTCGTCCCAGATGCGGCTGAGAAGCAGGTCTCTTGTGACCAGGCAGCCGTTGTGGTGCATGAGGCAGAAAAGGAGCTGGTACTCCTTGGATGTGAGGGAGCAGGCATTTCCAGCGACGGTCAGGGTGTGGTCGGCTTCGTTGAGGGCATAGGGACCGATGGTGAGTATATCCTCGTGAGGGACATTTTCATTTTCATGATAAGCACGACGCAGCTGGGCCATGATACGAAGGGACAGCTCCTTGTAGGAGAAGGGCTTCCTGACGTAGTCGTCCGCCCCGCTCGTGATGCCCTCTTCGAGGGAAGTCTCGTCGTCGTTAACAGTGATCATGATGATGGGAACGCCAGAGAAATCACGGATCTTACGGCAGACGGCAAAGCCGTTCTCGCCCGGCAGGCTGACGTCAAGAAGACACAGGTGGATGTCCTGTGTCTTGAGTAGGGACAGACCCTCTGCTCCTGTCCCACATGTGACTACTTTGTAAGTGGTTTTGAGGAGTCGATAGAGCCCCCAGCGGATGTCCGGATCATCGTCGACCACGAGGATCGTGTAAGGTTTATCTTCCATTTGCTTTCCCCCACTCAGAAGGTGTATCACTTAGAATCAGGTACAGGAGGACCAAATACAGAAACTGCGGTACAATGAGGATCGCTACAGGGAAGCGATGAAAACTCAGGGCAAAGATATGTTTCCACATGACCGCCCATGGGCTGCCCGCATAGGAGCGGCCGAGTTCCATGTAGAAAAAGCACGGGACAAACCATACATTCATGGCGATGACCGTGATCCACATCCACTTCTTCCACGCGCTTTTTGTCACATTTTTGATGACGCCCGCCTCACAGCCAAGGACCTTCAGGAGGTGGATCCTCGCGAATTCAGACGCGGCATAAATCATGCGGTTGCGATAGAGCATGACGACCGCAATGCCGCACACGACAAGGAGAATGGCGAGGAGGAAACCGACCGAGATCATCATTTTCTTTTGCTCTTCACTGTGGATGATGCGATAATTATAAAACAGATTCTGGTCTTTTGCTATGCGCGACATCACTTTATCGGTGATCTCATAGCTTAAATCCCTGTTCCCAAAAGCCATCACATAGTTGTACCTGGCATCTCTGCCCGTCGTCTCTTTTACGATCTTATTCATAAGATTCTCAGAGACAAAGACCGTGCCCGCCAGGAGGAAATCCATATAGGTCTGTCCGGCGCTCGTTCCGCTTTTGGCACTTGGAAAAGCTTTGAGGACAGCTCCGATTCTGGCAGTGGCGGTGGAATACTCCGTGGAAATCGTGATCGTGTCCCCGGCGGCAAGTGAGGATTGGATCTCTCCACCCTTGATATCATTAAATCCCACATTTCCCGTCATGGCATAGTTTTCATCGGTTTTGAGAAGATCTGGCAGAAACATGACAACTTCATCTCCTCTGAGAAAGGCCTCTTTGTCCACAGAATCAGGAAAATAGTAGTCCCACATGCCCGAATCCTGCGGCAGCGAGACAAGGCTGATCCGCGCAGCATCGGCGGGGATGTCGTAATAGGAAGCCAGAACTCCATTGAGCGCGTCCCTGTAAGGATCCTTCTCACTCTGATCATATGTCATAAAGATCGGCTTCTCGTTCAGCTGATTTACCTGCGTCGTGTAGACCACGTCCCGAATCCCGGCAACAGTTCGGATCTTCTTGATATCATCGATCCCAAGTCCCTCGTCAGGAAAGCCGGAGTCCCACTTATAGTCATACCCGCTGATCTCCTGTACGCTTGTGTAATAGCGGATCTCCTTACAGATCCCATAGAGACAGAAGAAAAGCACAAAAGAGGAAATAGCTCCCAAAATGCACTCCAAAGCCAGATACTTGCGGCTCTTCCTCCGCTCGAGTCTCACAAAGGAGTCGATGTCCCGCACCGGCACCCTCTTCTTATCCATTTTGGGCGCATCCTCCGTTTGAGCCAGTCCCCTCCCTCTGGGGAGGATACTGTTTTTTACGAAAATGGTTCTCATGAGTATTTCTCCCACAAGTACGGTGACAAAGGAGAGGATCCCCGCCCCCAGGAAGGGTCGCCATGTCAGGTGGAAAATGATCGATCCGTTTCCTTTTGCCGCTGTCAGGATGCCGCCGGCCGCGCCGCAGATGGCAAGCGACAAAAGAGCGCTTCTGCCCCATGTCGCAAGAGAAGAACGTAGAACCAAACGATTCATCTCTTTTCGGTCGCTCCCCAAAAGGAGCATGATCCGCATGCGGTGGGCCTTCTTTTTACTGCTGCTCATCATGACGCACGCACAAAAGACAATCGAGAAGCAGAAGACGGCAAAGGTGACGGCCCCTTTCTGCACAAGGGCATCGACGCTCATCTTCATCGCTTCCGGATAGGAGGCGTCGTTGAAGACCAGGCTGGTCAGGATGTTCTTTCCGAGGAGAGCTTTAAGCTCCTGCATCTGCTCCTCCGTCCTGTAATCCGCAGTGAAAAAAAGATTGTGGATGGCATCTGCATTTTCCTCGGGATAAATGACCGCTCCGGCCAGGACGCCGCCGTCCATTTTCCAGTTGTCGGCGAAGGCATCCGTGATGCCAACAAGCGTGAAGGTGCGGGTGACTGTCTTATTTTCATCAACGCCGATCGTGAGCGTGATTTCCTGACCAATGTCATAGGGGATATTGAGGTAGTCGAGCATGGAGTACTCCATGGCGATCTCCCCCTCCTTCTGCGGCCAGCGGCCCTCGAGGAAACGAATCTGCTCCATCGTCTCAAATCCCTCGTCAACCGAGCCCAGGTAGCCCGCCGTATTCTCCTCATCGCTGAGAACCGTCCCGTAGATATCCATAGCCCCGGTCTCCCTGACCGCCCGGTGCTCCCTGATCTTGTCCATCGCGTCACTACTGATCTGGAATATGGCCCCCTTGTGGTAGCCGTAGTTCCTCTTCAGATTCTCGCTATTCGTGTAGCCATAGCTCCCCGTCAAAAAGATCGAGAAGAAGATGAGAACCACCGTCAGCATGACCGTCCACGACACATTTCTCTCGCGAAAACACTTCTCCGGTAGGTTTGTATCATTCATAGGCCTGCCCTCCTTTCGCTGCCTGGTCTTTCATCGGTCGAGGATGACACCGTCCTCGATGTGAAGCAAGAGGTCGGCGCTCCTCGCAATGTCCAGGTCGTGGGTGACCATGAGGATCATGGGCTGATAGAGGTCACGGATGGCGAGGAGAAAGTCAAGGACGGCCTCGCCTGTCTTTCTGTCCAGGTTTCCGGTCGGTTCGTCAGCGAAGACGAAGTCGGGCTTGTTCATGATGGCCCGGCCGATCGAGGTCCTCTGCTGCTCGCCACCGGACAGCTCCGACGGATAGCGGTCGGCGAGCCCCTCCATCTGCAGCCTCTTTAAGATCTCATTGCACCAGTCCTCATCGATCACTCTGTGATCCAGGACAGCGGGCATAATGATATTTTCCTTCACTGTGAGCTCCGGAAGGAGCAGATAGTCCTGAAAGATCGTCCCCGTCATCTCCCGCCTCGTCTTCGACAGCTCGTCCTCACTGAGCCCCGCGAGATCGACGGAATCATAGAGAATCCTCCCCTCATCGGGCATGAGAATTCCCCCGGCCAGGTGCAGAAACGTGCTCTTCCCCGACCCGCTCTTCCCGATGATGCTGTAAAATCTCCCCTTCTCAAACGTAAATGAGATCCCCCGCACCGCATCCACCTTATTCTTCCCGCTCCCATAGGACTTGTGGACATTTTCACAGATAATCTTCGCCATATCTTCGTCCTCCTTTCCTCAACTCTATCCCCATTATAAAAGCCCAACCTTACAAAGATGTGACAAAATCAGAGACAGACACCTGAAATTTTCGCCGCCTGCTTTTGCGGCGAAAATGACTAAGTGAAGGAAGAAGGCCTTTATGCGAAGCGGCGAAGTGACCCCCCGTGAACAGTAACCCCCGCTCGTGAATTATTAAAAATTTCTAAACAGACCATTGACAATCCCTGAACTCTCTGTTATTGTATAAACAACAAGATGCAGTATGTAACTTTCAGTAGGCATTCACTGTACATCAATCTTTTCGGATTCGTGTAGGGTGAAATGGCTGCTTTTTTATTTCGTGGCTTCGGAAAACCTGAAATGGATCCGGAGCCACTTTTTTTGTCAAAAGGAGGATACATATGGCAAAAGAAAAAGGCGACAACAAGGTATTTGGTGTTCTGCAGCGAGTCGGACGAAGCTTCATGCTTCCGATCGCCATCCTGCCGGTCGCAGGTCTCCTGCTCGGTCTTGGATCCACTTTCACCAACGACACCACCATCGCAACCTATCATCTGACAGCGGCTCTGGGAAGTGGAACTCCACTCCGCGGCCTCTTCACGATCATGAACGCGGTCGGAAGCGCCATCTTCAACAACCTGCCCATCATCTTCGCTGTCGGCGTCGCCATCGGTATGGCCAAGAAGGAGAAGGAAGTTGCGGCTCTCGCGGCCATGATCGCCTACTTCGTCATGAACGTCTCCATCGAAGCCATGATGAAGCTGACCGGCTGGCTCGATGCTGATGGAAATGTCACCGACAAGGTCATGAACGGCATGGTCACCCAGATGTGCGGCATCAACACCCTGCAAATGGGCGTCTTCGGCGGTATTATCGTCGGCCTCGGTGTCGCGGCACTCCACAATAAATACTATAAGATCGAGCTCCCGGCGGCCATCTCCTTCTTCGGCGGCTCCCGCTTCGTCCCGATCATTTCCACCATTGTCTACCTCTTCGTCGGCATCGGCATGTTCTTCGTGTGGCCGTGGGTACAGAGAGGCATCAATGCATTAGGCGGTCTCGTCACAGGATCCGGTTACGTTGGAACCCTCATTTTCGGTCTCATCAAGCGTGCGCTCATTCCGTTCGGTCTTCACCATGTCTTCTACATGCCCTTCTGGCAGACGGCAGTCGGCGGAACCATGGAAGTTGCCGGCAAGGTCTACGAGGGCGGCCAGAACATTTTCTTCGCACAGCTGGCTCACTCCGGTGAGATCTCCCACTTCAGCGCAGACGCATGCCGCTATTTCTCCGGCGAGTTCATTTTCATGATCTTTGGTCTGCCGGGCGCGGCTCTCGCCATGTATCGCTGCGCAAAGCCTGAGAAGAAGAAAGAGGCCGGTGGTCTTCTCCTCTCCGCTGCTCTTGCCTGCATGTTCACAGGCATCACAGAGCCGCTCGAGTTCTCCTTCCTCTTCGTCGCTCCGATCCTCTTTGTGGTTCAGGTCATCCTGGCAGGTACCTGCTACATGATCGCCCACATGCTCAACATCGCAGTCGGCCTCACTTTCTCCGGCGGCTTCCTTGACCTCTTCCTCTTCGGCATCCTGCAGGGCAACGCCAAGACGAGCTGGCTCAAGATCATCCCGGTCGGCATCATTTACTTCTTCCTCTATTACTTCATTTTCACCTTCCTCATCAAGAAGCTCGATCTCAAGACCCCGGGCCGCGAGGACGATGATCAGGAGACCAAGCTCTTCACAAAGGCTGATTATCAGGCGAAAAATGGAAATGGCGGAGCAAAAGGATCTGCAAATGTCTCCGATCCCCTCTCCGACGCCATCATGAAGGGTCTCGGCGGCAAGGCAAATATTTCTGACGTCGACTGTTGCGCTACCCGCCTCCGCGTCACGGTCAAGGATTCCGGTCTTGTCAATGACGCTATGCTCAAAGGCACCGGTGCTGCCGGCGTGGTCCATAAGGGCACGGGCATTCAGGTCATCTACGGACCTAAGGTCACGGTCGTCAAGTCCAATCTCGAGGACTATCTGGAGACCCAGCCGAATGAGCTTTACAAGGGCGAGGGAGATGCTCCGGCAGCGGCTGCATCTGAAGAAAAGAAGGAAGCAAAGCCGAGAAAGCTTGTCAAGACAATTACCATTTCCAGCCCCTTAAACGGCAAGGCGGACGACCTGTCCAAGGCGCCGGATGAGGCATTTGCAGGAGGCATGATGGGCCAGGGCGCTGTCGTACTGCCCAAGGATCCGATCCTCTACGCTCCTGAGGACGGCGAGGTCACCTTTGTCTTCGACACCAAGCACGCCATTGGCTTCGAGACGGCAAGCGGCGTCAGCATGCTGCTTCACATGGGCATCGACACGGTCAAGCTGAACGGCAAGGGCTTTGAAGTTTATGTAGAGAACGGCCAGAAGGTCAAGAAGGGCGACAAGCTCCTCAAGATGGATCTGGATTATCTGACCAAGAACGCTCCGTCCATGGAGTCCCCGGTCCTCGTCACCGACTTCGATGAGGATACGACCGAGATCCGCCTCCTCAAGACGGGCAATGTCAAGCAGGGCGAGAACCTGCTCGCGGTTGACTTCTACGAATAATTCGGTTTACTCCCACCACTGTAAGAAGGTCCCTCTCCCCATGGGGAGGGGCCTTCTTACAGGGTTTGCCGACGCAAGAGACAAGCTGACTTGCTTTCCCTCCCCGAATCGGTGATTTCCTTCAATTCGGGGGAAGCGATCTAGCCGGATTTGAAAATACCATGCATTTCGGGCATGCCAGATTTTTAACTTGTGTATTTTTCTTAGACAAGTTTACCAGGAAGCCACATATGTCCACCAATATATGATACAATAGATACAAAGTTGTAAAGAAACAGATAGGAACAGGTTAAGGATAAGAAAATGTATCGAGTAGAAAAGGTTCTGAATCACAACGCCATTCTGGCTCTCAACGACGAGACGCAGAAGTCCTACCTCATCATGGGCAAAGGCATCGGTTTTGGCAAGAAGACATCGGAGAGATTCGAAGTGCGTCACGACGACATTCTCTACTCCCTCGAGAAGACCACTGAGCGCGGCAACGCCATGTCCATCGTCAAAGCCGTCGATCCCTACTGCCTGGAGATCGCAGGCCACGTTCTGGATAAGGCGGAAAAAGTTTTCGGGGACGGCAAAGTGGACCGCACCATCATCTTTCCTATGGCCGACCATATCGCCTTCGCCGTCAACCGCCTGAAGGATGGCCAGCTCATCAGCAACCCCCTGCGCGACGACATCCGCGTCCTCTTCCACTCCGAGTACAAAGTGGCGGAGGCGGCGGCTCCCATGATTCGCGATCACTTCGGTGTCGAGCTCAACAGTGACGAAATCGGCTTCCTTGCCCTTCACGTCCACTCTGCCATTGATCAGGAAAATGTCGCCCAGTCCCTGCAGACTGCCCAGATCGTCCGCAACTGCATCAGCCGCATAGAGGACCTGACCGGCACGAAAATGTCCGTCATGTCCCTCGGCTACAACCGCATGATGAACCACATCCGCTATATGATTCCCCGCATCCAGACCGGCGAGCCCCTCAAAATGGATCTCAATGACTACATGAAAGTCCACTATCCAGATGCCTACACGATCGCCGAGGAGCTGTGCTCAGAGATCGGCCACACTCTCCACAAGAATTTCCAGAAGGCCGAAATCGGTTATCTCGCCATGCATATTCAGAGGGTGACAGGGGATGAGGTGAATGAGTGACCTTCTCAGTCCCTTGGGGAACCTTGTTATTTCCGATCTATCTAAAATGATAGGGGCATGTCCTATCAAAATACATAGATGTGAAAACGCCAGAGAAAAAATCCCGGATAGATGGGGTCTTTTCCCTGGCGTTTTCTTGTTTTTCTGGTTTTCGCAGGTGGCAAGGCCTCTGGTCATCATTCAGTGCAGTTCCTTCATGATTTCTTCCTGACCCATTTCCTTGAAATGCATGATCATGTCAGCAGTTAATGAGACGTCGCGGGCTTCCTCGCCGATCTTGTCCCTGGGGATGAACTCCGCGACGGCGAGCTCATCCTCCTCCAGAGAGATCTCCGCATCCCCATCGACCTCGCAGAAAAAGCCCATCAGCAAATTGGAGGCATAGCCCCAGGGCTGGGACTTGTAATAACGGATATTTTTGACGTGGAGACCTACTTCTTCCATGACCTCGCGCTCAACCGTTCCCTCCGGCGTCTCTCCGATCTCCGTGAAGCCGGCGACAAGAGCATTGCCGCGGTACTCACGGCCTGCGTAGCGCGTCACAAGAATCTTGTCATCTTTCATGACGCCGACGATGACGGCCGGGCAGATGCGGGGATAAATAACATTGCCGCATTTGGGGCAGATCTTGGCACGCTCCGTTCTCGACAGCACCGTCTTCGTCCCGCAGCGGCCGCAGTAGACGCTGTCCCTGTACCAGCTGTAGAGCTGAAAAGCCACCGAAGCCGCAAAGCAGTCGTCCTTTGGCCTGATTCTTCTTGTGATAAAGATCCGCTCAAAGTGGTAGGCAGAAAGAAGCATGGTCGCTTCCGCCTCCCTCAAAGGACCCGGCACGAAGAGAAAATATTGATGTTTCTTCTTCCCCCTGACAATAGCAAAGAGATAGCGAAAAGAAATATCCCCGATTCCCGTCCTGCGGCACTCCTCCACCGTCGGAAAACAGAGTTTTTCCCCTTCGCCGCCACGGCAGAGAATTGTCCGGCCATCAAAGAAGAAGACAGTATCTGTTTCCTGGATTTCGATATCCTTTGGCGTATGAAATTCATTTTGAAAGACCTTGCAAGGCCCGATATCCTGTATCATAGCATCCCCTTCTCATGCAAAATACGGAGGTGAGGAGACGGGGACAGTTCTTTTACCGTTACATTTCACACGTCTGCCAGAAGAGCGATTGGAAAGCGCTTCCGGAGTGGACCTATAGGGGATGTCCACGGAGGAAGCGCTTTCCAGTCGCTCGATGCTGGGTGACCCGTGAACTGTAACCTTTTACCTTCGGTCATCATCTGTGATGATGAAAAGCGTAAGAACCACCCCCGTCTCCTGGTCTTCAATAAACTTGCCATAAAATGCCTTATAGGCACCCTGGTCATCTCTGATCAGCAGCATATGACTGCCTATGGGACATCAAAGAGATGACATCAGCCGTGCAGGCCGTCCGTCTGCCTCTGCATATCCTCGACGACGATGTCATAGATCTCACCCAGGGTTCTCATATAAGCGAGGACCAGCCAAGGTTCATTGGTGTGATAGTGAAGCTTGATCGTTGCCTTGTCACCGCCGAAGTCGTCGCTGTCCGTGTCGCCCGCCACAATCAGGCAATCGCCGACAAAATTCTTCAGGATATAGTCGCGGATCTCGTCGACCAGATCGTCGCACGCATCATCATCGAGACCATACTTGTCAAGAAGCAGCTGGGTGTCGTATCTGTACTCTATGATTTCCTTGTGTTCTTTCATGATTGAATCAACCTCTCTCTTCTTCCAAAATATTTTCCGAGTTGAGATCCATCGTTCATCTCCACAGATCCCAAAAAACGGGGACCCAAAGGAACGGTTCTCTTGCTCCCACGAAACAGGAACCAGGAAAACCGCCCCCTATTGGTCCCCCATCCCTCCGATTGCCTTTATCTCTCAAACTTGAAGTAGACCAGGATGGCGTCCTCCGCTCTGTGAACCCAGACACCGGTGTCTTCCGTCTCGCTTGTGAGGCTGGAGATCGCATAGCGGCCATATTCGTGTCCCTTGTGGATACTTTTGCCATATTCCACGGCGCTGCCGTAATCAGCCGCCTCAAACTTCTCAACAGCCTCGATGACAGGCTGCATGTTCTCCTCTTCACTCATGAATTCTTCGCGCACTCCGCGGGACAGATAGACGGGATCTCCGTTCACGTTCCCGTAGAGGGCAGTTCCAAACCCTTTCTTCTTCACAGTATCCTTCAGCTCTTCAAATGTGGTCATACTTGTTACCTCCAGATTTATTTCGTTCTCCCCTTGATGGGGGAATTAGCTTTCTGCATAAAATTATACCATGATTTTCTGAAAAAGGGGAACAAATTGCCCATCTGCTCCACTGGGCAGATGGGCAATGGTTACTGTTCACGGGTCAGCCAGGGAACCCTTCGGAAAGCATTTCCTTCGCGGACATCCCCTATAGGTCCACTTCGGAAGTGCTTTCCACATGGCGCCTGTTGGCCAACGTGTGAACTGTAACGGGCAATGGTTACTGTTCACGGGTCAGCCAGGGAACCCTTCGGAAAGCATTTCCTTCGCGG
>OMTP01000001.1 GCA_900313955.1 uncultured Lachnospiraceae bacterium
AAAAGCTGCAGGCAGCCTATGACCTGTTCGGCTCCCGTGCTGGTGGTGCCATCTATAACGCGGTGCAAAGCGGCAAGCTATCCCTCGATGACCTGTCCTCTACTCTCGGAGACTTTTCCGGATCTGTTGAGAACACCTTCAACGAGACACTGGATCCTCTCGACCAGATGACGGTTGTGATGAACAACCTGAAAGACCTCGGTGCGGAAATCGTTGATGCTTCTGCTCCGATGATCACCGAGGCCATGACGCAGATCAAGGACGTGGTCACAGGACTCAAGGACGCATGGGATGGATTGTCCCCGGGCATGCAGGAGGCGATCATCAAGACAGCCCTTATTGCAGCTGCCGTCGGACCGGTTCTTGTCGGTGTGGGAAAAGTTGTCTCGGCAATCGGTGGAATCACCTCGACGCTTGGTACCTTTATTGGATTTATTTCCGGCACAGTTATTCCGGCTATTACAGCAGTTTCTGTACCGATACTACCGATCATCGCCATCATCGCGGCTGTTGTGGCTGCTGTGGTTGCGGTTATTGAGATCGTAAAGCACTGGGGCGAGATCTCCGAGTGGTTTGGCGGGGTCTGGTCTACCGTCTGTGATGGTGTGAAGACAGTTGGCAGCGCGCTGGGCGATTTTTTCTCCGGGCTCTGGGATGGCATTAAGTCCACAACGGAAACGGTGTGGAATGGCATCAAGGATTTCTTCACAGGTCTTTGGGAAGGAATCAGTGGAACTGCACAGAGCATCTTCACCGGTATCTCTGATTTCCTAGGAAATACATGGTCAACGATCAGCTCGGCGGCATCGAGTGCGTGGAGTGGGATTACCAGCACGCTTTCCGGTGCATGGAACGGGATCCAATCGACAGCCAGCACCGTGTTTGAAAACGTCAAGACAACCATCGGAACGGCATGGGAGACGGTAAAAACCAAGACTGGAACTACGTGGGATGCCATTCAGTCCTCCATTGAAACACACGGTGGTGGCATTAAGGGTGTGATCGGAACAGCGGTCGATGCCTACAAGTCGATCTGGGAGACAGGGTTCTCGAAGATCAATGAGCTGACCGGTGGGAAACTCGGAGACGCGCTCTCTGTAGCTCAGGGAAAACTCAGTGAGATCAAGGGAGCGTTCTCCTCAATGATTGAGAGCGCCAAGAGTATCGTGAGTGGCGGTCTTGACCGCATTAAGGGGTTCTTTGCCGGATGTCACTTGGAGCTTCCACATATCAAGCTTCCGCATTTTTCCATCAGTGGAAGTCTTTCTCTGAATCCGCCTTCGGTTCCACATCTGTCCGTGAGTTGGTACAAAAAGGCGATGGATGATGCTTATATCCTGAACAGCCCGACGATCTTTGGTGCTGCAGGAGGGAGACTTCTCGGAGGCGGCGAAGCCGGGCAGGAAGCTGTTGTGGGTACGGATAAGCTCGCGGAGATCGTACAGGGAGCACTTGCCGGTGTATCTGGCGGCGACATCATCATTCCTGTCTACATCGGGCAGGAGAGAATTGATGAGATCGTTGTGCGTGCGACTCAGCGGAGTAATTACCGGTCAGGAGGGCGATGATGTTAAAGGACTATCCAATTTACTTTGACGAGACAGAGCTCTTCACACCGGAAAGCTGGGAGGAGAGCTATTCCGTCATTGAGAGCACCAATCAAACAGAAGCAGGAACGGATCAGGTCATTGTCACGAGATATGACAAGCTCTCCGTTTCTGCTTCTTTTCAGTGTTCCAGCCGATGGGCTGCAAAGTTCGCAGAGTTCCGGGACAAGGACAGCATTGTGGTGAAGCTCTATGACCTGAAAACACAGAACTACAAGACAAGGACGATGCGGATCCGGAACTTCAAGACGGGCCCGGAGAAAAACTCTGAGAAGACGAAGGGGACGAACGGGCTCTACACTGTGAGCTTTGATCTGCAGGAGTTTTGATGTTTGTTGATGTTGAGCTTGGGAAAGGAGGCGCTTCATGTACGCCGTAAGTGAGAACTATAAGACAGCCATGAAGCAGCCGGTCCAGCGCTTTCGAATGACGGGAACTATCGGGGATCATTCCTTCACGGATGACAACATCCTCGCCGGGTCCTTCTCCATCACAAACCAGTGCACCGGAAATGATGAGATTTCCCTCGGTCAGGTCTATATCGGAGAATTGAATGCGACGTTCATGAACCTGCCGATCAGCCGGTACGGATGGAAAGGACTGGAAATCAAACCGGTCTTCGGGATGAAACTATCGGATGGAACTTACGAGGATGTCCCATTGGGTGTCTTTACGGTTGAAACAGCGGAGTGGACGGCAAGCGGTGTGGTGATCAAGGCCTATGACCATATGGCGCTTCTTGATAAGGACTGCAACAAGGTCATTACGGAAGTGACGCCGTATCAGTGTGCACAGGCCATTGCGGAAGCGACCGGAGTAATATTTGCAAACACAGAGGAAGAGTTCGAAGCCTTCGCCAATGGGACAACGATGATCTCCGAGACTACAACGAATGACGTGGAGACTTGGCGGGATCTGGTGTCCTGGCTTGCCCAGACGATCGGCTGCTTTGCAATGGCAGACCGGGAGGGAAACATTGTCTTCCGGGCATTCAATCAGACGGTTGTCGATACGATCGATGACGCACACCGGTTTACGGGCGGGTCTTTCTCGGACTATGTCACAAGATACACCGGTCTTTCGGTTGTCAACATGGAGGACAATACGACCTCCTACTATGCCGAAGATGAAGATGACGGTCTCACGATGAATCTTGGCAGCAATCCTTTCCTGCAATATGGTGTTGCGGCAACAAAGGAAGAGATGGCAAGAGCAATTCTTACGGCAATCCAGCAGATCAAGTATGTGCCATTTACCTGCCGGGCGATCGGGAACCCGGCATATGATCTCGGTGATGTGCTGGTCTTTACAAACGGTCTCGCGGATGGCGATGCGCTCTACTGCATCACCAAGTTCACGTTTCAGTACAACCAGTACTTTGAGATGGTCGGAGTCGGCAAGGACCCGTCCCTTGCCAGCGCCCGAAGCAAAACAGACAAGAATCTCGCGGGGCTCGTTTCCAATACCGATGAGAATCAGCTGATTCACTATCTCTTTACGAACACACAGGTGATGGAGGTAGGGGATGGAAAACGGGTGCCGGTAGCATCGATCCGGTTTGCCACAGCCACGAAGGACTCTGAAGTATCCCTTTGGGCGGAACTACTGCTCGACACCAAATTCAGCGCTACGCATGCGATCGGAAGCACAAAGCTGAATGCCGTGACGATCGCGGATGCCTCTGCTCCAACCGTAACAGAGCTGCAGAGCGAGATTACGGAGCTTCAGACGGGAGTCAGCGCCCTTGATGAGCGGATGACGAGCGCCGAGACCGCACTTGCCTCGCCCAATAAGATGACGGTTACTGTTTCCTACACGCTTGCGGGAGATGAGATTGATTATCACCCGGTCGAAACCTACGTAGTTCCCGGAAAGCATATCCTGACGCTTCACTACTACATCGGGAATGTAAAAGCTAATACCGTGTATCTTTTTGTGATCTTCCTTACGGCAGCAGGCGGCTCCATAACGCTTGATACCAACTGCATCAATGCCGTGATCGAAGGTATGGGCCTTGCCGGAACAGGCAAGTGGGATGGCACGATTAATGCAGAAGAGGAATTCACCGGATTTTCAATGGGCTCTGTGATCGGAACGTTTACAGACGAGGTGAAGACGGTACTTCTGACACCGGTACCGACTGGTGCAAACGACGCGATTTCGTTCAATATGGCGTCTGTTCTTGGAACCTTTACGGACAGCTCAAATGTAGGAATTGTGGTCCGGTATTACATCCTGTCCGACACGGAAGGAAAGCCGGAGTACAAAAGCACTTACATTACGACAAATGCGGATGATGCATTTGTTCTTCAGACGCAGTTCAGTGTGGAGAGTAATTCAGGCACTGTGGATACCGGTCAGCTGGATGTTCTGGATATCTACAACGCCTATCCGGAAATTGAAACCTTGGAGGAGGTGAGCCCGTGAGCATTGTAAGAGAAAACAATACCCTGCGGATCACCTTTGAGGATGATGCGTGGAAGGAAGGTGTGGAAAGCATTCTGTCCGTGACGGATGGAACCACGCCTTTCTACACAGCGGATACATGGCAGGTTGATGGAGTGAATACGCTCCGAAGCGGCCAGATCGGAAACAGCGGGATCAGTGAAACAACCCTCTCTATCACCTTGGCAGAGTCAGGGAGTCTCGCCTTAAGCTATATCGTATCCAGTGAAGCCAATTATGACTGGCTGATTGTCCTTGTGGATGGCACGGAGATTCTGAAGAAGTCCGGGACCGGCACCAGTACCTTTACTGATTTCACCTATGAGCTTACATCCGGGACGCACACCATTGTGCTCCGCTATACCAAGGACGGATCGCAGAGCCGGGGAAATGATGCAGGTGCTTTCGGGTATCTCCTGTTCACCGGGGTGGAACCGCCCTATGCGAAGAAGTACCTGCTCTCAGACTTCGACGGGAAAATCTACACGCTCGTGGATGGGACAGTGACCGAGATCACGGATGCCGTTGCGGCAGACCTTGGGGAGGCATCTTTCTTTCAGGAGAAAGGCTTTGATACCCTACCGACGTCCGAGCAGATCACGAGCCTCACCAAGCCGGTCATTTACCGCTGGTCGGATGGAAATCCAAACCCGATGAAGGCGGTTGTGAAGGCCGTGCCGAAGAAGCAGACGATCAGCTGCGTCGCGGACCTTGGTCATGAAACCATTCACGGCATTTCGCAGATGACAGCTGTCTACGAAGGGGCAGTAATCGTGTCGTACAGTTTCGACGGGACCAGTTATACCGATCCGGTGGATATGGCTGCCTTCCTTGCAACAGACTGCGCTGCTCTCTATTCCGGTGCGCAGGCAAACAAGAAGATCTGGTTCAAGTTCATGATCGATGGAAAAGACTCCTCCCTCACGAACTTTATCATCACCTACAAGAATGATTGAGGAGGAGAAAAATGCTGAAAGGACATCTGCAGATCGATCTGCACAATGAAATCACAGGAGAAAATCAGCGGATTGAGCAGGACAACATGGTCACGAACGCGCTGGGCTATCTGCTTGGCCTTGCGGCGAATGTCGGTGCGAAGGGAGTTAATCACTTTGATGATCTGCTTCCCGCAGCTACGAGAGCACTGGGTGGACTGTTCCTGTTTGACGGGACTCTTACCGAGGACGTGAATAACGTACATTTTCCGATGAACGTACATCTGATCGGCCACGCAGGACAGGCAGTGGACACGGCAACGAAACTCGGCGGGTCGATCAACACAGCTGAATCGGGAAGGACGAATACCGGCTATGTGAATGTCTGGGATTTCTCTACATCTCAGGCCAATGGAACCATCGCATCCCTTGCGCTGACCCATCGAAGAGGGGGAGAGAATCCTTTTACGGGAGCACAATATAGTGAAGGTGGTCTGACCTGCGACCGACAGTATTGTCCGGTTACGTTTGATTTGAGCACTGGCACTCTCTATCTCTATTACAATGGTGTCATCTACAAGAAACAGGTTTACTCAAATATCATCAAGGCGTACACGCCCTACTTTGGAGAAGAAACACAGATTTTTGATTTCGCATTCAAAAATCCTGACAGCAACTATTGGGCGATTTCGGATGCCTACGATGGTTATCTGTATGCCATCTATGTTCCCACGGTTTACAATCAGGGAACTGTCAGTATTCGGGTCCGCAAGATCAAGATCTCCGATTTCTCTTTTGAGGAGGAAGCGGAGCAGACCATCGCTGTATCCAATGTGACGGCTAAGTCGACAGGAGGCACGTACTTTTATGAAGAGCTGAACGCAGTGGTATCCGGTGGATATCTGTACTTTGTCAGCTATGATGAGCACACGCTCTATAAAGTAAATCTGTCGAATACGGTAGATGTATCGGAGATCAATTTCGGAAGCGTTCGCTGCAGAAGAATCTTCCCGATGCGCGGCGGCGGGGTGTTTGCAACATTTGAGTGGACCGGCACGACATCCTCCGGTTCAACAACAACCTATGGAAGTCCGGGTTACGTTTATCCGGACGGTAAGTATCGAATGAACACGGAATCAACCTCCAGTGTTTATCAGCCTTACGACTATATCTCACATGAAACTGAGCACCTGGAGCGATTCCAAATGTCGAGTAATACGATGTATTACAGTTTTGCCTGCAATTATCTGGGCACTATCTGCAACCTGAGTTCCCCGGTTGTGAAGACCAGTGCTCAGTCCATGAAGGTTACGTATACGCTTACGGATGCTGTGTGATGGGAGGTGAAACCGTTGATAGACTATATCCTACGCTATTGGATTCAGGAGCTGTTTGCACTGATCATTGCCGTGATCACTTGGCTCTGGCGAGCGCTGCTCCGGCGAAAACAGGAGAATGACCAAATCAAAGAAGGAATGATGGCACTGCTGCACGACCGAATTTATCAGGCCTGCAGCTTTTTTATTGCCCGGGGCTGGTGCTCACCGGAGGACCGGAGCAATCTTGAGTATCTGTACAAGCCCTACAAGGCACTCGGTGGTAATGGAACCGGGGAGTCGTTGTACAGAAAGTGTCTGGAACTACCACTGACGGCAGAAGAGAAGGAGGTGAAGTGAAGATGGACTTTGGAATCGCAAGTGTAGCAGCAATCACGGTGATTGCCTATCTGGTCGGTATTGCCTGCAAGGCAGCAGGAGGTGTGAAGGATGAGCTGATCCCAGTGATCTGCGGCTGCGTCGGCGCTGTGCTTGGTGTTGCCGGGCTGTATCTCATGCCGGACTTCCCGGCCAGCGATGTCATTAACGCGCTGGCTGTCGGCATCGTGTCTGGTCTTGCAGCAACTGGCGTGAACCAGATCTACAAGCAGCTCACAAAGACAAATCAGTGAGAGGAGGTGATCCTCGTATCTCGGATGCTCCTTCCGTCATAGGAGCAACATTGGCTCTCTGGGCGTCACTGCCCGGAGGGCTTTTCTAATAGCATTCTGGTGATATGTCAAGATAAATTTTCGGGAAAATCGAGACGGGTTTTCT
>OMTP01000112.1 GCA_900313955.1 uncultured Lachnospiraceae bacterium
GGCGGCGAAAATCGAATGCGCTCCGGAAGAAGGCCTTTGTGCTCCGCGCCGGGTGACCCGTGAACTGTAACTCCATTTCGGGTGCGGGGGAAGTGCCACGAAGTTATGCTACAAAGCCACAGGGAAGTGGTGTAGAATAGATCTATGATTAATGAAAAAGCTCTCCATATACTGGAATACGACAAAATTATCGCAAAATTAACGGAATACGCAGGCAGCAAGCCCGGCAAGGACAAGTGTGCCCATCTGACACCTCTTGACAACGCGGTCAAGATCGAGGAGATGCTTGGTGAGACTGACGCGGCTTTTCAACGTCTCATGAAGAAGGGAAATGTTTCCTTCGGCAGCACATCGGATGTCCGCGGTTCTCTCAAGCGGCTGGAAATCGGTTCTGCCCTCAGCACCTATGAGCTGCTCGCCATCACAAAGCTCTGTGAAAATGCGGCTCTGGTTAAATCGTATGGAAGAAAAGAGCGCAGTGACGAGCCGGACGATGTTCTGACTCCGATGTTTGATGCGCTCGCTCCCTTGAAGCCCCTGACTGATGAAGTGCGGCGCTGTATTTTGTCCGAGGACGAGATCGCGGACGATGCATCGCCCGCCCTCAAATCCATTCGCAGGAGCATACGGGCGACCGAGGACAAGATTCACACGGAACTGACCAGAATCATTTCCTCCTCATCCAACAAAGATTTCCTGCAGGACACTGTCGTCACGACCCGCGACGGCCGCTACTGCGTGCCGGTCAAGGTCGAGTACAAGGCACAGGTGCCCGGCATCGTCCATGATCAGTCCAAGGCGGGATCCACCATTTTCGTCGAGCCGGCCTCGGTTGTCCGCATGAACAATGACATCCGCGAGCTGGAAGGGAAAGAGCAGCAGGAGATCGAGAAGATTCTGGCCGAGCTCTCCGAGGCCTATGCTGCTCACAATGAGGAGATTCTGGAAAATTACCGCCTCATGGCGGAAATGGATTTCATTTTTGCCCGGGCCCGCCTTGCCATCGAGGAAAATGCCTCCCGTCCCCTTGTTGAGCGCGACCGCATGATTGACCTGAGACGCGCGCGCCATCCGCTTATTGATAAGAAGAAAGTCGTCCCCATCGACATTCGCCTGGGCGAGGACTTCGACCTTCTTGTCATCACGGGACCCAACACGGGCGGCAAGACGGTCTCCCTCAAGACGACCGGTCTTCTGGAACTTATGGGCATGTCCGGCCTCTTCATTCCGGCCGGCGACGGCAGCCGTATTTCCGTCTTTAAGAAAGTCTATGCCGACATCGGCGATGAGCAGAGCATCGAGCAGTCGCTGTCAACCTTTTCCTCCCATATGACGAATGTCGTCCGCTTCCTCAAGTATGCGGACGAGGATTCTCTGGTGCTCTTCGACGAACTGGGAGCCGGCACGGACCCGACTGAGGGCGCTGCTCTGGCAGCTGCCATCCTCGACTCGCTTCACCAGAAGGGCATCCGCACCATGGCCACGACCCACTACGCAGAGATCAAGATCTATGCCCTGCGCACGCCCGGCGTCGAGAACGCGTCCTGTGAATTTGACGTGGCGACCCTGTCGCCGACCTATCGCCTGCTCATCGGAGTGCCCGGTAAGTCCAACGCATTTGCTATTTCCAGAAAGCTGGGGCTCTCCCAGCAGATCATTGACGACGCCAAGGCGCGCATTTCCGAAGAAGATGAGTCCTTTGAGGATGTCATTTCCAATCTGGAGAAGCAGAGGAGCAGGCTCGAGCGCGAGCGGCGCGAGGTCGAGGACACGCGAAAGGAGATGAAACGTCTGCAGGACGAGCTTGCCCGCGAGAAGGACAAGGTCGCGTCGACAAAGAAGGGTCTGATTCAGGATTCGTCGGCCGAGGCGCGGCAGATTCTGCAGGAGGCCAAGGATTACGCCGACAAGACGATTCGCTATTTCCAGTCCCATGGCGGCAATGTCAGGGAGATGGAGGAGGAGCGGACGAAGCTTCGTGAGAAGATGAACAGGCTCGACGCGAAGGCCGGCAAGGCAGCGGCGAAGGAAAGGGAGAAAGGCACGCTCAGGGCCACGGATCTGCACATCGGAGACATGGTCCGCGTCATCAGCCTGAATCTCAAGGGAACCGTCAACACGCTTCCTGACAAGAAAGGGTATCTCTTTGTGACTCTGGGCATCATGCGCACCAAGGTCCGCCTTGACGACCTGGAGCTGGCCCAGGAGGAAGAGGAGGACAGGAAGAAGCAGAAGAAGTCCTCTGCCGGCAAACTGGCTCTGGGCAAGTCCATGGCTGTATCGACCGAGATCAACTTGCTCGGCAAGACCGTCGACGAGGCCGTCGCCGAGCTAGACAAGTATCTCGACGACGCAGCTCTGGCCCATCTGCCCGAGGTACGCATCGTCCATGGCAAGGGCACCGGAGCCCTGCGCGCCGGCGTCCACAAATATCTGAAGAAGAACAAGCACGTCGCAGACTTCCGCCTCGGCGAATACGGCGAAGGCGACAGCGGCGTCACCATTGCGAAATTGAAGTGATTTTTCCGGTGCCAGGCACCGGGGATGGAAAGGAATGCCTATGGCATCAAGACAGAAAATCCTGGTCGTCGACGACGACGACAACATCGCCGAGCTCATTTCCCTGTATCTGACCAAGGAAATGTTTGAAGCACAGACGGCGTCCGACGGGGAGGAGGCGCTGGAACTCTTCCGGAGCTTCAAGCCGGATCTGGTCATTCTCGATCTCATGCTGCCGGGCCGCGACGGCTATGACGTCTGCCGGGAGATCCGAAAAACTGCCGATACGCCCATCATCATGTTGTCGGCCAAGGGCGAGACCTTCGACAAGGTTCTGGGCCTTGAGCTCGGCGCCGACGACTACATGATCAAGCCCTTCGACAGCAAGGAGCTGGTCGCCCGGGTCAAGGCGGTCCTTCGCCGCTACGGCAAGAAGGAAAATGCCTCTTCCTCTGAGGAGAATGCAGCTAAAGCGGCGGGCGTCAAGGTTGTCCGTTATCCGGGCCTCGAGGTCAATCTGACCAACTACTCCGTCATTTTCAACGGCAAGGCTCTGGAAATGCCCCCCAAGGAGCTGGAGCTCTTGTATTTTCTTGCCTCCCAGCCCGGCCAGGTTTTTACCCGCGAACAGCTTCTGGATCACATATGGGGCTATGAATATGTAGGAGATACACGAACCGTCGACGTCCACATCAAGCGCCTCCGCGAAAAACTTCGTGGCAACGACGCCTGGTCCATCAGCACCGTCTGGGGGATCGGGTATAAGTTTGAAGTGAAGTGAAATCGGCGAGCCATTGGGGACGGTCCTCATGGATCCATCTGCGAGGGACCACGAGAACCGTCCCCGTGGCTCCATTTTCTTTGAGGAATGTTGGTATGAAAAAAGCACTCTACCTCAAGTTCATTTTCGCCTACATGCTTCTGGCATTTGTGGGGGTCTTCGTCACTGCGGCGCTGGGAGGAGGACTTATTGAGAAGCATTTGACGCAGCAGTATGCCTCGCACGCCTACAATACGCTGAATGCTTACAGCGAAAGTCACATTTCAGAGCTCGCGGAGAAGGGCTCATCTCTGCGGGAACTCTATTCTTCTCTCAAAGCGCTCACGGCTGCCTACGACGGCGACGCCCGGGTGATCGGGACAAAGGGAACAGAACTCATCTATACAGCCGAGACATTCGATCCGGAGAATCCGCGGACGATCAGCGGCTTTGATTATACGAAATTCGGGCCTCAGTACTATGAGGTCAGCACATTTTTCGACCAGTACAGCGAGGTCCATCTCAATGTCATGGTGCCGGTCACTTACCGCCTGTCTACTCTGTGTTATCTTGAGATCAGCGTGCCCATGACCATCATCGAGGAGGAGAGAGACGTCTATCTCAGCGACTGCTATGTGGTCACAATGGTCAATTTCTGCCTTTCGCTCTTTCTTTTACTTCTTTTCACCCTGTCCGTCTATCGGCCACTCATGAAAATCACCGAGGGCGCAAGAGAATTTTCCAATGGAAATTTAAATCACAGGATCCAGATCCACACGAGCGATGAGATGGGGTATCTGGCCGACACGATGAATTTTATGGCAGATGAGCTCCGGAAAAATAACGACTACCAGAAGAAGTTTATTTCCAATATCAGCCACGATCTGCGCTCGCCCCTGACCTCGATCAAGGGATTTTCGGAGGCCATGATCGACGGAACGATTCCTCCGGAAATGCATGAGAAATATCTGAAGATTATTTCCGGCGAGTCCGACCGCCTGGTCAAGCTGACGCGAGAGGTCCTGGCCCTCAATCAAATGGATTCTGACCAGCTGGCCCTCACGATGGAAAATTTTGACATCAACGCTATGTTGAAGAAAACAGCTGCCGTTTTTGAGGGATCCTGCCGCAAGAAGAAAATAACGATCCAGCTGGTTTTGAGCGGCGAGGTGCTCCTGGTGAATGCCGACCCGGAGCGCATCGAGCAGGTCATCTACAACCTCCTCGACAACGCCATCAAATTCAGTGACAAGAATTCCGCCATCAAGCTTGAAACCACCGAGAAGCGCGGAAAGATCTACGTCTCCGTCAAGGACGAGGGATGCGGCATCTCCAGGGAGCACCTCTCAAAGATCTGGGATCGCTTTTATAAAGCGGACTCCTCCCGCGGCCGCGACAGGAGCGGCACCGGCCTCGGCCTCTCCATCGTCAAAGAAATCATCACGGCCCACGGTCAGACCATCACCGTCGTCTCCACCGAGAACGTCGGCACCGAGTTCGTGTTCACGCTGAAGCCGGCTGGAAACTGAGCGGCTGCCTGGTGAAGCCATTTTCTGTTACAGTTCACGGGGCACGCCGGCGCGGAGCACAAAGGCCTTCTTCCGGAGCGCATTCGATTTTCGCCGCCTGC
>OMTP01000160.1 GCA_900313955.1 uncultured Lachnospiraceae bacterium
CTAAGTGAAGGAAGAAGGCCTTTGTGCGAAGCGGCGAAGTGACCCACCTGTGAACTGTAACTCATCGTAACATACAATTACTGAATATTCTGATTTAACAAGACAATCAAGGCTTTGATGTGATAAGATGGATACTATGGGAAGATACTATCCGAGGGGAAAGAGGGGAGCGAAATGGCTGATCAGAAGAGGGAGACAATCAATGAATTTATCCAGTGCCACGGGGAGGAAGCGGAGCATGAAGCCCACACGGGGGAGCATGTCCACGTCCTCGAGGATGGAACTGTCATTCGTCACACGCATGAGCATGTCCCCGATCATATAAGCAGTGCGGACGAGAAGACTGCAGTGATTCACAGACTGGCGCGGGCCGTGGGCCACATGAATTCCGTCAAGCGCATGGTAGAGGATGACCGTGAGGCGAGCGAAATTCTCAATCAGCTGGCTGCAGTCCGAGCCGAGATCACCAATGCGGCCAAGGTCATCATGCATAATCAGATTTCCACAAATCTTGTCGATGCCGTCGAGCACGGCGACATGCAGGCCGTCACCGATCTGCAGGATGCCATCGAGAAATTTATCAAGTGACAGGGAACAAAAGGGAGGTAGGTAACTATGAAGAGAAGTCATGCCGGCAGAGTCATCGCCCTGGGGCTCTTCTTTGCCGTGCTCTTTTCCCTTCTGAACGTGGGCACTGTGCCGTCTTTTGCCGATGAGGAGACGACGAAGATCTCTCTGTGGCTTTATCCGGTCGGGAATTTTGCCGACGCGGAGGTGGTTTCGGGCCTCATCGGGGACTTTGAGAAAAAGTATCCGAATATTGAGGTGGATGTCGACTACCTGGACTACTCGAGCGGGGATGATCAAGTGGAGGCGGCGATTGAAAACGGCACGGCTCCGGACGTCGTCTTTGAGGGACCGGAGAGGCTTGTCGCCGACTGGGGTGCCCGCGGGAAAATGGTCGATATTTCTGATCTCTGGACAGATGAGATGAAAGCAGATCTCGAGCAGGATGCGGTCAGCGTGGAAAATGCCTGCAAGAACCGGCAGGGCATTTATTATGAGTACCCTCTGTGCCGGACGCCTCACTGCATGGTCATCAACTATGACATTTTCGAGAAGGCGGGAGCTCTGAAGTATATCGATGAGAAGACGAGGACATGGAGCACAGAGAATTTTATTAAGGCGTGCAAGACCATTCGGGATGCAAAACTCGTCGAAGAGCCGGGTGTCGTCTACTGCGGAGGCCAGGGGGGCGATCAGGGGACGCGCGCCCTTGTTTCCAATCTCTACGGCGCTTCTTTTATGGATGCCGGCCGCACAAAATATACGATCGACAGCGAAGAAGGCATCAAGGCTCTCAAGACATTGAAACTTCTGGTCGACGAGCACGCCCTGAGGAGTGACGCCAATACCCAGGCGGGGGACGAAATCACTCGCTTTATGCAGGGCAAGACGGCCATGTGCTTCCAGTGGAACAGTTCCAATGCGGCGGGCAACGTAGCCAGTTTTAAGCCATTTGCCATGACATTTCCTACGGATAAGGAGAAGCCAAGTCTTTGGGGAGGCATCTGGGGCTTCGGCATTTTCGACAATCAAAGTGACGAAAGAATCAGGGCCTCCAAGAAGCTGATCCATTTTCTCTGCGATGATCCCATTGAGGCGAAGAAAGCTGTCGCCGACACGGGCCAGTTCCCGGTGCGGGCTTCTCTGGGCGACGTCTACGAAGGCACAAGTCAGGAGGAGATCCACCGGCCCTACGCTGATATGATGCAGTACATCTCCTATTACAATATGGGGCCAGTCCGCTGGCCGGCCCAGAGAACGGCCTGGTGGAATATGCTGCAGCAGGTTTTTTATGAAAATGATGTGGAGGGGGCTCTCAGAAAGTATGATCAGATTGTCAATGAGACGGGCGAGGCCATCGTTCGCGCGGCACCCGAGTCTGAAAATGAGATGGGCCACAATGTTCTCTTCATCAGTTCCTACTCCCGTTCGTATCCTATTGTGGGCGATGAGATTCAGGGGATTGATGATGTCCTGAGTGATAACGCCTATCTCTACAGCGAGTTTATGGATTCGGCGACCATCAACAATGAGGAGTATCTGAGCGAATTTTATACCTATCTCAATACAAAATACGAGAGTGTTCGCATAGACGCTGTCATCGTGGATGGGGATGAAGCACTCGACCTGCTGATTCTGCACCAGAATGGCATTTTCAGCGAGATACCGATCATTTACACCGATATCAACAGCCCCCATCTCATGAGTCTTGCGGATTCGCTTGGAATGACGGGCATTGCCTCCGGCAACACAATCACAGGGAATCTTGACCTGGCTGTCAGGATCAACCCAAAGGCCAGCCATATTCTGGCCATCAGCGACGGAAGTCTGCCCGGACGCGCCCTCGCGGCGTATCTGCGCGGCGTCAGGACCCGTTACAGCCAGACAGTGGACATCCTCAACACGTCGGAAATGACGCGCGAGGAGATTCTGGATCGGGTCTCTTCGGCGGACGAGAAGACAATTCTTCTCTATATGCTCTTCTCCTCGGATGCTGATGACAATGCCTACCACTACGACGAGTCGATCCGCATGCTTACATCGCAGGCGGCCACTCCGGTCTATACGCTCTTCTGGATGGAAAATGGTTCTGTCGGTGGAATTTCGATTGACTACCATGCCATCGGAAAGATGGCCGGAACGATGGCGCAGGCTTTTATGGATGGCGCTTCTTCGACAGATGTTTCGAGCCAGGCGATGGCAAATGTCACGAGTACGTTTGATGAGAGCGTGATGAATCGCTACCATATCCGGCGGTCGCAGGTCCCGGTCAGGGCAAAGATTGAAAATGGCGACAATTCAAAGAGGGTCCGGACGATGATTTATGTTCTTCTCGCTGCTATGGCCGTGAGTGTCGCTGTCTTCGTCCACCTCTATCGCACAGAAAAGGAGAGGAATCTTCGCAGTGAAGATATGCTGGCTCATGAAGGGGAGATTCTGAAGGTGGAGGCTATGGTTGACAAGCTGACCGGCATCGGCAACCGCCGCCTCTTTGACCAGCACCTTGGCTCTTATATTGAGGATAACCGGCACTTTTTACTGATGATCTGTGATATCGACTCCTTTAAATCCATCAATGATCAATATGGTCATTATGCAGGGGATGTGGTTCTGCGGAAGATCGGCCAGCAGCTGATCGATATTTCCACGGAGAGCATGGTGCCCTTTCGCTACGGAGGCGATGAGTTTGCTGTTCTCTGTACGCTGGACAACAGGAAAAACACGGATGACATTGTGGAGAATGTGAGAAACAGGCTTCATATGACTGTCATTGTCGAGAACAGGCCCATCCATGTCACATTGAGTCTCGGGGCCGCCAGCTATCCCGAGGATGCTCGCGATGCCGACGAGCTCTTCAAGCTCGCCGACCAGGCCCTTTATAAGGCAAAACGGAATAGATGACTTTTGAACCAAAAGGGATGGTTCTGATGGCTCCTTGCAGGAGGAGCCATCAGAACCGTCCCTTTGGTTTTCGTCTGCTCCAAACACCCGTTTATCCACAGAATGTGCATAAACTGTGGATAAATAGTGGGTAAGGACACAAAAAATCCACATTTACCATAGGCTTATCCACAAACTGTTGATAAATTGTGTATAAATAATTTGAGATACTCTGACATAACATGACAAAAGTGGATTTGTCTGTCATTTGCATGGATAATTTCCACAAAAACGGCTCATGATCTTTGGTACGTATTTTCGAGGGTCCTGTAGTATTCTTTTCTTAAAGGAGAGAGGAATGAGTTGGACTTTTGGAACCCACGGGGACGTATCCTCTGGTCTCAACCATGCCTGATACCAGAGGGACACCTCTTTGTGGATGACTTCCTTATTTGTGCGTAACTGTTCAGGACGGGCTCTTTGCGGAGAGAAAAACATGTCCTCCTCGGCGAATTGTCCTTGCGAGCGAACCTTCGTCATCGATCAGGCCTTCTCTTGAGCCGAGGAGGGCGCTGAACGTCCAGTGGACGTTCGAAGAGCAGCCGACCG
>OMTP01000078.1 GCA_900313955.1 uncultured Lachnospiraceae bacterium
CCTGCTTTTGCGGCGAAAATTACTAAGTGAAGGAAGAAGGCCTTTGTGCGAAGCGCCGAAGTGACCCACCCGTGAACAGTAACCGCAAAAGCCCATCATGAACATTTACAAAAAAGAACACTCCCATCGATAGAGCAGCTCGCGTAGACAGCTGCTTTATCGATGGGAGTGTTCTTTTTACCAGCCTGGACTGTCAATAACATCCTTCCAGTGTATGTTCCTTAGTCATGTGCAACACTTCGTCCGCCAGGGCTTCGGCGATCTCCCTGCGGTGGGTGGCGATAATCATGGTTCGATCCGGAGACTTCATGCTCTTGAGAAACTCGATCATAGCTGCTTCTCCATCTTCATCGAGACCGTTGACCGGCTCGTCCAGCATGAGAACCTGAGGATTCATGATGAGGATGGAAGCCAGGGCACACCGCTTCTGCTCCCCGCCGCTCATGTGGAAGGGCGCGCGGTAGCGCAGATCCGTGAGATTCAGAAGCTCCAGATACCTGTCGACCTCCTCGCGGATCCTCTCCTTCGGCCAGCCCAACTGGAGAGGCCCGAAGGCAATCTCATCCTCGACCGTCTTGGAGAAGAGCTGCACTTCGGGGTTTTGGAAGACAAAGCCGAGTTTCTTATGAAACTCCCTCGAGAAGTCCTCGTTCTTCAACTTTTTCCCCGTGATCTCCTCCCCATCAAGCTGATACGTGCCGGATTCAGGAAAGGAAAGACCGTTAAGAATCCTAAAGAGAGTAGACTTGCCGCATCCATTCGGCCCCATGAGGCAGTAAGCCCTGCCATCCTCGAACGTGGCAGAAAAATCTTTCAGGGCAAGCGAGTCGTGATAATGGAATGTGATATGAGATAATTCGATCAATATGTTTCCTTTCTGAATGGAGGGAGCAATTTTCACATCATCCCCTGGGTGTAGAAGAAAAAGGCGAAGAGGCCAATGAGGGCCACAATCAGCAGGATGTCGCCCGCACCGAATTTATGAGTCGTAAGGCTTTTGTACTGGCCGCTGAAACCGCGGCAGAAGAGAGCTTCTTCCATGCGGGTGGACATCTCCTGAGACTTGAGGAAGGTCTGGCCCAGAATGCCGCCTGTGCCTGCATTTTTCCAGTTCTTCTCGCCGACGCGACGGAGAGTCACGGCCTCGACGATTTTTCCGGAGTAGTCGCCGAGAATGGTCAGGAAGCGCATGGTCGTGTCGAGGACCATGACAAACATGGGGGGAAGGTGCATTTCCCCGAAAGCGCCTGTCATTCCCTTCCAGCCGATGCGATTGCCGAGGAGGGAGAGCACTGTGACCGACTCGACGACTTTCATGGTGACTGTCAGCATGGTGCGCGGGCTGCCCATGAAGACCGCCGGCAGCATAATCAGCATGCAGAAAATGGCCGGCAGAAGCACAGGTTTTAAAACATCAACGATGTCCGCCTCCGCCATAAGGGCAATTCGGAGCAGAAGAAGAGCCAGAACGGTCACTGTGAAAATGGCATTTCGCGAGAGGGCGCACAGGAAAATGACACAGATGCTTGCAATAAGCAAGAGGGCAGGTCCCGCCCCACGGGATTCCTGCCCAATGTGATTCTCTTTATCTTTTCTGGCCAGCCCGGCCAGAAGCTTCATGATCTTTAAATTCATGGCTGTGTCGCTGTCTTCTTACGGCCGCCGATGGTTCCAAGCAGTTTAAAAATAATAATAAGGAGAGCTGCCCCTATGATGGCCGAGAGAATATAGCCAAAAACATCCGGCAGACCGCTCACGGAGTAATCGGGGAGAAGTGCATCAAAAGAGAACCCTTTGAGCATTCCCGCTGGCGTGTATCCTGCACCCGTCGCTGCAATCTCATCGGCTCCCCACTCGCCCCAGGCAGTTCCTTCTGCCAAAAGACCAAGAGGCGTGGCGACGATGAGGGCGCCAAGAAGAATATTGACCGCCTTCGATGTCTTCCCCGCTGTTCTTGTCTCCAGCATAGACGGTGAGGTCTTCTCGATATAGGCCAGAATAAGAACCGTAAAGACAACTTCAGCCAGGCCGAAAATGGTCAGGTGGCCAATCATCATGGCCGGAATGGAAACGCTAAGTGGATAGGGGCAATAGAGAGCATTGCCGGAAGCATCCTTGAATAAAAGCGGCTGGATGCCGAACTCGATCGCCGCACACAGGGCAGCACAGTTGATGCCGATATAAGATCCGATTCCGGCTGCTGCGAGATTTCCGTTTTTCCCCTTGAAGACCTTCTTGAGTGTTCTGTAGACGGCATACCCGACAAATGGAAGTACAAAGGCCATATTGAAGCAGTTGGCGCCAAAGCTCAGTACGCCGCCGTCTCCAAAGATCAGCGCCTGCAAAAGAAGCGCGACGCTCACAGCCAGACAGGAAGCGTATGGACCCAGCAAAATGGCGATGAGCGTTCCGCCAACAGCATGGCCCGTTGTCCCTCCGGGCAATGGCACATTAAACATCATGCCAAGGAAGGAAAAAGCGGCACAGACCCCAATCATAGGAATTTTGACCTTGGGGAGTTCCTCTTTCACTCTCCTGATGGAAACCGTCCAGACAGGAACCATGGCGGCTGTCATCACCGCACAGGTCTGAGGGCTCAGATAATTTTCAGGTATATGCATGTAAAATCCCTCCTCTCCTGAAATTCACATGCATTTTACCACGTTAAAGCAATCAAGCAGAAGCCCCTTGGGGGGTTGTTTTTGGCTTCTATTTCCCGTCGTGTTACAGTTCTCGGGGCACCCCGGCGCGGAGCACAAAGGCCTTCTTCCAGAGCGCATTCGATTTTCGCCGCCTGCTTTTGCGGCGAAAATGACTAAGTGAAGGAAGAAGGCCTTTGTGCGAAGCGCCGAAGTGACCCACCCGTGAACAGTAACTTCCCAACAATCAGATTCTGAGCATAGTCCCAATGAGGATCATGAGCGGAACAGTGACGACGGAGAGAATGGTCGACAGGCACATGAGCCTGGTCGGGAAATCCGTGTCATATTCATTCAGGAGGCTGAAGAGGACGGCGACGCCGGCCACCGGGCAGCTGGCCTCGATGAGGGTCGTGGATGCCGCCACAGTATCCAAACGGAAAATAAGCAGTATCAAAAGGGCCAGCATGGGGAAGATCAAGTTGCGGATGATGGTCCCGACCCAGACCTTCCTGTCCGAGAAAATGGTCTTCCTATCTACGGCCGCAAGGTTGGATCCGATGACGATCATGCTGAGAGCTGTATTGAGGTTGGCCACATGACTGACGGTCTGCCCGATGAGAGCAGGAAATTTGACCCGGCAGGCGAAGAACAGAATGCCGGCCGCTGCCGCCAGAATATTGGGGTTGAGCAGGATCTTCTTCAGCGTCTCGCCACGATTTTGCCTGGCTGATGAACTCTTTCCGTTCCGGAACATGGTGATGCCGTGCGTCCACAGAAAGACATTGTAGAGGACAAGATAGGGGACCGCACAGAAGACGCCCATCTGACCATTGACCGCCTGAGCGAGAGGAACCCCGATAAAGCCAGCATTAGTGTAGGCCGAGCCGAACTTCATGACGACTCTCTCCTCCACATTCGGAACAGTCTTTTTATTAAAGAGAAGGCCCGCCAGAAGAATATTGAGGACAAAGATGATCCCCATGACCCCAAAGAGCTTGCCCAGAAGAGCCATGCGCTCCGCACTGTAGTCCTGCTGGAAGGCATTGAGAATAAGACAGGGTGAGACGACGTAGAGAAGAATATTGGTCAGGTCCGTGATCGTCTGCTTGTGCAGGAAGCCCACCCTGCTGCAGACAAGCCCGATGACCATGAGGAGCAGCATAATGATGACCTGCTGTAAAGTGATCTGAAACAAACGAAAACTCCTTTCCTGATGAAAAACGAGGAAGCTGCTTATGACATCTCCCCGACACACATCTTATGAACCATTCGGGGGGAGGCCTCGGCTTACTGACAGCCTCTCTTCTCCCCCGACACCTTTATTTTCAGACCCGACGGGGGAGAATCAGGCAGGCAGCTGGCGCAAAAATCCCCCGACACCCCTCAATATGGGCTTGTCGGGGGAACCTGTGAGTGTAAGACACTCAAACATGCTAATTCAGAACTTCTTCCCGTACACTTCGCGGGCGAACTTCTCCAGGACCGGGATGGCGCGCTCGACCTTCTCGGTGTCGATGCAGTAAGCCATGCGGAAGTAGCCCGGACAGCCGAAGTTGTCGGCCGGAACGAGGATGAGATCGTACTCCTTGGCTTTCATGCTGAAGGCATTGGCATCCGCCTCAAGAGCCTTGGGAAAGATGTAGAAAGTTCCGCCCGGCTTCACGACCTCAAAGCCGATTCTAGTGAGGGCGTCATAGAGCAGGTTCATGTTGGTCTCGTAGACGGACAGGTCGCTCGTCTCGTCGATCACCTTGGCGACCGCCTGCTGGACCGTCGAGGACGGGCAGTTGTGGCCGATGCCGCGGCTGATCTGGCCACACATGACGGCGATGATGTCCGCGTCCGTCGCCTTGGGGTTGACCGCGACGTAGCCGATACGCTCGCCCGGAAGGCTGAGGCTCTTGGAAAAAGAGTAGCAGGAAATGGAGTTGTCGTAGTATTTCGTGACATACGGCGCATCCACGCCCTCGAAAATGATTTCTCTATAAGGCTCGTCGCTGATGAGGAAAATATCGTGGCCGTACTCCTCCTGCTTACGTCTCATGAGATCTGCCATTTTCTCAATGGTCTCTGTGCTGTAGACAGCACCGGAAGGATTGTTGGGCGTGTTGATGAGGACAGCCGCAACCTTGTCGGTGAGCATTTCCTCAAACTTCTCGAAATTGACCTGGAAGTTGGTCGTGTTGGCCGGGACAACCTTGAGGACAGCGCCAGTCTCGTTGACATAGGGGTTGTACTCAGGAAAATACGGCGCGAACGTGAGGACCTCGTCCCCCGGCTTCGTGACACAGCGGATGGCATGAGCGAGGGCGCCTGCCGCACCGGACGTCATGAAAATGTGCTTTGTCTCGTAGTTCATGCCGAATCTTCTGTTGAGGCTGTCGGCGACAATCCCGCGGACCTCCGTGTTGCCAAGAGACGGACTGTAGCCATGGAGCGCCATCGGATTCTCCTCCTGATGAAGTTTGATGACAGCGTCCGTGTAGTCCTGCGTCGTCGGCACAGACGGGTTGCCCAGCGAGAAGTCAAAGACATTCTCGTAGCCGATCTCCTGCCCCCTCGCCGTCGCGTACTCGCTCAGCTCGCGGATGATGGACTTGCCGTTTAACATAGCCTTGAAATGCTCATTGATCATGATTCTCTTTTCTCCTTTTTCTATGGTGCCTGTCACCAGACATTGACAACAATTTTGACAATTCCGTAAATGAGGGCGTGCTGTGCCGTTACTGTTCATGGGTGGGTCGGACCGGAGGCAAAACTACATCGTCAGGAGCGAATTGCCCTTTCCTACTGGCCTGCGTCCTTGAGCAGGAATTTATTTTGAGCGGATGACGATGTGTTTTTTGGTGGAGATCCGCACCACCCATGAACTGTAACGCTGCGCCCCGTGGCCTCACGCGGTCTCACATCCCATTTACGATGTGGTCGGGTCTCTCCCCTCGGACGACTTTGTCGAGGTCGCTCCAGAACATGGCGTAGCCCCGCGCGAAGGAGGATGCCGTGATGCCGCCGACGTGGCAGCTGTAGAGGATCTTCTTTTCGACTTCGTCCTCTGCCTGAAGCATGGGGTTATCGACGGTGATCGGCTCGCCGGTCACTGTGTCAAGACCGGCACCTGCGATGTGGCCCGAGCGGATGGCGGAAAGCAGGGCATCTGCCTCGACCAGCTCACCGCGGGAGGTATTGATGAGATAGGAACCTTCTTTCATCTTAGAGAGAAACTCTTCATTCACCATTCCCGCAGTCGCAGGTGTCACGGGGACATGGAGGCTCACGATGTCGCTCTCACGAAGGAGGCTGTCGAGATCCATGTAGTTCGCGCCGTACGTCTCCTCGACCTCAGCGCTCTTGGGTGTGCGACAGTTGTAGACAATCTTCGCTCCGAAAGCCTTTGCAAGCAGCGCAGTTTCACGGGCGATGTCCCCGAAACCGACAAGCCCGACGGTGCAGTCGCGCAGCTCCCTGAGGCTGCCGGTCAACATGTAGTTCTCCTTGACCTTAATCTGATTGCCGCTCCGCACGGCGGCATCACCTGTGGCAACTCCGCGCAGAAGGCCCAGCATGAGGAGGATGGCCTGCTCGGCAACCGCGGAGGCATTCATGCCCTTGCAGTTGCAGACATAGACGCCATGGTCCTTCGCGGCGTCCGTGTCGATCTTGTTGAAGGCAACACCCTCCGAGTGGATCATTTTCAGATTAGGCATCTTCTCGATGACATTTCTCGAGACCGTCGAGATAGCGTCGACCAGGATAAAATCCGCATCCGCGCCATTTTCCAGAATCTTTTCGTCGCTCGAACCGATTGGCACATAGGCGATCTCGTACTTTTCCAAAACCGATGCATCCGTGTAGTGGGCCAGCCGCCCTTCCTTTCCTATTACCAGTAGTTTCACAATCATTTCTCCTTTTATTTTCCTGCACAAAAAGGGCAAGGGATTCCTTAGAGACGCCCTTGCCTTCTATAAGACATTTTATCTCGAAAGGCATCCCTTTGTACAATACATGATTCTGATACACATACTATAATGGCCCATTATAGTTACAGTTCACGGGCCACCCCGGCGCGGAGCACAAAGGCCTTCTTCCGGAGCGCATTCGATTTTCGCCG
>OMTP01000002.1 GCA_900313955.1 uncultured Lachnospiraceae bacterium
CGCTCCGGAAGAAGGCCTTTGTGCTCCGCGCCGGGGTGCCCCATGAACTGTAACGTTACTGATCACAGGTCAGCCGGAACTGCCCGAAATGAAAAAGTGGCTGCCGCACGTCGATGGTGCAGCAGCCACTCTTCCACTTCATGGAAATTCCTCAGGATTTTCTGAGATTTGTGTAGCCCATGAGATACTCATCCACATCGTGGGCGCACTGACGTCCCTCGGTGATGGCCCAGACAACAAGGCTCTGCCCGCGGTGCATGTCGCCCGCCGTGAAGATACCCTCGACAGGAGTTGCGTAGGAATCTTCCTGGGTGACGACAGTCCCGCGCTTACTGAGCGGAAGCTTGAAGGCCTCTGCCGTGTAGGGCTCGCAGCCGACGAAACCTGCAGCGATGAGAAGGAGCTCGCAGCGGATCTTCTTCTCGGATCCCGGGACCTCCACCAGATGGTGGTTCTCGTCGAAGTGGACCTTGACGGTCTCAACAGCGCGAAGCTCGTTCTTCTTGGAGACCTCGATGCTCTTGATGGTCGTCTCGAAGATACGAGGATCATGGCCGAAGACCTCGATGGCCTCCTCATGGCCGTAGTCTGTCTTCAGGACTCTGGGCCACTCCGGCCAGGGATTGGACTCAGCTCTCACGACGGGAGGCTTGGGCATCATCTCAAGGGCTGTGACGGAGTGGCATCCATGACGGATGACCGTGCCGATGCAGTCATTGCCCGTGTCACCGCCTCCGACAATGACAACGTTCTTGTCCTTGGCAGAGATGAAATCCCCATGCTTCATGAAGGAGCGGACAGAACGGCTGCCATGGCCGTGGTCGAGAAGGCTCCTGGTCGTGGACTTGAGGAAATCGACAGCGTAGTAGACGCCGCTGATCTCCGCCGGATTGGCCACCTGAAGAGGCCTCGGATTCTTGGCGCCGCAGCACAGGACGACAGCGTCAAACTTGCTCTTCAGCTCCTCCGCTGTGATATCCTTGCCGACATCGACGCCGGTCTGGAAGACGACGCCTTCCTCCTCCATGAGCTTTCTTCTGCGCTCGATGACCTTTTTGTCCAGCTTCATGTTGGGGATACCGTACATGAGAAGGCCTCCGATGCGGTCATCTCTCTCGAAGACGGTGACAGAGTGTCCTCTGTGATTGAGCTCGTCGGCGACAGCCAGGCCGGAAGGACCGCTTCCGACGACAGCGACTGTCTTGCCGGACCTGACCTCCGGGATACGGGGTCTGACCCAGCCATTCTCCCAGGCCGTCTCGATGAGGAACTTCTCGTTGTCATGAATGGTGACGGCGTCGCCGAAAGCGCCATTCATGCAGGCCTTCTCGCAGAGAGCCGGGCAGACGCGTCCCGTGAACTCAGGGAAGTTGCTTGTCTTTAAGAGTCTCTGAGACGCGTGTCTTAAATGGCCCTGATAGATCTGATCGTTCCACTCAGGGATCAGGTTGTGAAGCGGGCAGCCCGTGACCATGCCGTGCAGCTTCATAGCCGACTGGCAGTAGGGGACGCCGCAGTTCATGCAGCGCGCCGCCTGCTCCTTTCTCTCCTCCGGGGTAATCGGAGTATGGAATTCGTTAAATGTGGTGATACGCTCAGCAACGGGGACATCACCGATATCTTTTCTCTCATATTCAAGAAATCCTGTTGGCTTACCCATCAGCGAGTCACCTCCTCAAAAGCTTCCATGACCGCATTATCATGGGAAATGCCCTGCTCCTCGTAGCGGCTGATTGCCTTGAGCATCTTCTGATAATCGTGCGGCACTATCTTCTTAAATTCCGGAATGTAGTCCGTAAAATGATTCAGGATCTTTGTGGCGAGCTCCGAGTGGGTGGCCTCCACATAATCCGTCAGGATCTCCTTGAGCTCGGCGATATCATACTTGTCCGTGAGCTCCTGCAGAGAATCCATGGTCTTGTTCATGCGGCGGTAGAGGGTGTGGTCGGAGTCAAGCACATAGGCGATTCCGCCGCTCATGCCTGCTGCAAAGTTCTTGCCTGTCGGTCCCAGAATGACAGCGCGGCCGCCGGTCATGTACTCAAGACCGTGGTCACCGCAGCCCTCTGCGACAGCTGTGACACCGGAGTTTCGGACGCAGAATCGCTCGCCCGCAACGCCGCACGCATAGATGCGGCCGCTGGTCGCGCCGTAGCCCGCGACATTACCGATGATAATATTTTCATTTGCCTTAAACGGTGCATTTGCAGGCGGAACGATGATCAGCTTGCCGCCGGACAGGCCCTTGCCGAAGCCGTCATTTGCATCACCTTCCAGGTGCATGGTAACTCCCTTGGGCAGGAAGGCTCCGAAGGACTGGCCGCCGCCGCCCTGCGCGTTGATGATGAAGGAGTCGTCAGCGAGCGTATCACCGTACTTGCGGGTCACCTCAGAACCGAAGATGGTTCCGACGGTGCGGTCTGTCGACGTGACCTTGATGGAGACTTCTCCGTGATCCCTGCCGCGGAAAGCCGGCAGGATGACAGCCTCATCGACTGTCTTCTCCAGATGGAAGTCATGGACATGCTCCGGAACAAAGTGAGCGTTGGGCGCATGAGCCAGCTTCGTGTTGAGGATGTTGGTCAGATCGACCTCGCTTGCGCGCTTGGTCAGAACCTGATCCTTCTTCTTCAGGCAGTCTGTGCGGCCGACCATCTCCTCGACGCTGCGGAAACCGAGAGACGCCATGATCTCACGGAGCTCCATCGCTGTGAACCGCATGAAGTTCATGAGATACTCGGGCTTGCCGCGGAAGCGCTTTCTCAGCTCCTCATTCTGGGTTGCGACGCCAAACGGGCAGACATCCTTGGAGCAGACACGCATCATGGCGCAGCCGAGACAGACGAGAGCCGCTGTGCCGAAGCTGAACTCCTCCGCACCCAGAAGGGCCGCGATGGCGACATCTCTGCCGCTCATGAGCTTGCCGTCCGTCTCAAGAAGAACTCTGTCGCGAAGGCCGTTCTCGACGAGGGATCTGTGTGCCTCGGAGAGGCCGAGCTCCCAGGGAAGACCTGCGTTATGGACGGAACTCATCGGAGCCGCACCGGTGCCTCCGTCGTAACCGGAGATCAGGATCACCTGGGCACCGGCCTTGGCGACGCCGCTCGCGATCGTTCCGACGCCCGCCTCGGAGACGAGCTTGACGGAGATTCTTGCTCTGGTATTTGAATTCTTCAGGTCGTAGATGAGCTGGGCCAGATCCTCGATCGAGTAAATATCGTGGTGAGGCGGCGGCGAGATGAGCTGGACACCCGGGGTGGAGTAACGGGTACTTGCAACCCACGGATAGACCTTCTTGCCTGGCAGATTGCCGCCCTCGCCGGGCTTTGCTCCCTGTGCCATCTTGATCTGAATTTCATTGGCACTGTTGAGGTAAGCGCTTGTGACGCCAAAGCGGCCGGACGCGACCTGCTTGATGGCACTGTTGCGCTCCGTTCCATAGCGGGAAGGATCCTCGCCGCCCTCGCCGGTATTGGACTTGCCGCCCAGGCGGTTCATGGCGATGGCCAGAGTCTCATGGGCTTCCCTGGAGATAGCACCGTAGCTCATGGCTCCTGTCTTGAATCTTCTCACAATGGACTCGACGGACTCCACTTCCTCAAGCGGCACCGGATCGCCCGCCGGAACAAACTCCATGAGGGACCGCAGGGTGTGAGGACGTGACGCGTCGTCGACCTTGGCCGTGTACTCCTTGAACTGCTCGTAGCTGCCCCTCTGGACCGCCTGCTGCAGCGTGACAATGGTCTCCGGATCATAGAGGTGATCCTCTTTGTCGCGGCCGCTCCTCAGCTCATGGAGGCCGACAGAGTCGAGGGTTGTGTCGACGCCGAGTCCCATCGGGTCAAAGGCATGGTCGTGTCTCCATGTAACACCGTCAGCGATGTCAGTGAGGCCGATGCCTCCGACACGGCTTGTGACGCCGGAGAAGTACTTGTCGATGACTTCTTTATTGAGACCAATGGCCTCGAAGATGCGGGCGGACTGGTAGGACTGAATGGTCGAAATACCCATCTTGGCCGCGATCTTGACGACGCCATTTAAGAGAGCTGCGTCATAATCCTCAATGGCTGTGTGGTAATCCTTGTCCAGAATACCGATATCGATGAGCTCGGAGATGCACTCGTGAGCCAGATACGGATTGATGGCGCGGGCACCGAAGCCAAGAAGGGTTGCGATCTGGTGGACATCTCTCGGCTCGCCGCTCTCCAGGATGAGTGAGATGGCGGTTCTCTTCTTTGTGCGGACCAGATGCTGCTCGACAGAAGAAACAGCGAGCAGTGCCGGGATCGGAACGTGGTTCTCGTCGACGCCGCGGTCAGAGAGAATGAGGATGTTCTTGCCCTGGGCGTAGGCGCGGTCCACAGTGATATTGAGCTGCTCCAGAGCTCTCTCAAGGGATGTGTTCTTGTAGTAGAGCAGGGAGACTGTCTCTGCGTGGAAGCCGGGCTGGTCGAGGGCCTTGATCTTCATGATGTCAACACCGGTCAGGATCGGCTGATCCACCTCGAGGACACGGCAGTTGCCGCCCTTGCAGCTCAGGAGGTCACCATCGGATCCGATGTAGACGGTTGTGTCGGTGACGACTTTCTCACGGAGAGAGTCAATGGGCGGGTTGGTGACCTGGGCAAAGAGCTGCTTGAAGTATTGATAAAGCAGCTGGTGCTGTCTGGACAGAACGGCAAGCGGTACATCGTGGCCCATAGAGACGGTCGGCTCCTTGGCTGTCTTGGCCATGTTCAGGATGACATCGTTGACGTCCTCATAGGAGTAGCCGAAGACCTTGTAGAGCTTGTCTCTCATGGCCTGGGTATGTGTCGGGATCTTCTTGTTGGGGATAGGAAGATTCTCCAGATCCAGCATGTTGCTGTCCAGCCACTCGCCATAGGGAGATCTCTCCGCATAGGTTTTCTTGCACTCCTCATCGGAGATGAGACGCTTCTGCTTTGTGTCCACAAGAAGAATCTTGCCCGGCTCAAGTCTGGACTTCTTCAGAATATGAGACGGATCAATATCGAGGACACCGACCTCGGAGGACAGGATGAGGCGATTGTCGTCTGTGATGTAATATCTGGACGGACGAAGACCGTTTCTGTCGAGGGTAGCGCCCAGAATTTCACCGTCGGTGAAGAGAATGGCGGCCGGGCCGTCCCACGGCTCCATCATGGTCGCATAGTAATGATAGAAGTCTCTCTTCTCGCGCTCCATCTCCTTATCGTTCTTCCACGGCTCAGGGATGATGGTCATCATGGCCAGAGGCAGTTCCATGCCGTTCATGTAGAGGAACTCAAGCGTGTTGTCCAGCATAGCGGAGTCAGATCCGGAGGCATTGATGACAGGATAGATCTTATCCAGTTCTTCGTCTCCGAAGATCGGGGAGGACATGGTCTCCTCACGGGCAAGCATTCTGTCGATGTTGCCGCGGATGGTGTTGATCTCACCGTTATGTGCGATCATGCGGTAGGGATGAGCGCGGTTCCAGGACGGAAGGGTATTGGTCGAGAAACGGGAGTGGACAACGGCGAGGGCCGTCTGGTACTCCGGACTCTGCAGGTCGCTGTAGTACTTGCGCAGCTGACCGACAAGGAACATACCCTTGTAGACAATGGTTCTCGAGGACATAGAGCAGATATAGGAATCCTCGGAGCTCTGCTCGAACTCGCGGCGGACAACATAGAGCTTTCTGTCGAAATCAAGTCCCTTCTTTACATCCTTCGGGCGCTCAATGAAGCACTGCATGATCTCTGGCATGCTCTCGAGGGCGGGGCCGCCCAGACATTCCGGATGGATGGGAACTTTTCTCCATCCCAGGAACTTCAGCCCCTCCTTCTCCGTGATGACCTTGAGAAGGCGCTGGGTCAGCGTTCTCTTCATCACGTTCTTCTGCAGGAAGCACATACCGATTCCATAGTCACCGGCATCTCCCAGAGTAAAGCCAAGGTTCTCCTCAATAACTGCTCTGGAGAAGAAGTTGTGGGAGATCTGGACCAGAATACCAACGCCGTCGCCGACCTTGCCTGTGGCGTCCTTGCCGGCGCGGTGCTCCAGTTTCTCTACAATCTTCAGAGCATCGTCCAGAGTGCGGTAGTCCTGGTGACCGTCGATATTGACGACGGCGCCGATTCCGCACGAGTCATGCTCTTTCTTCAAATTCTCATATTTATTCTCATATGGTTCCATAAGCATGTTTCTCCTATTTTCAGCGACTCTGCATGTACTCTTTTAAGCGCTTCATCGCTTCGATGGTTGTCTCTCTGGTCGAGAAAGCTGTCAGACGGAAGAATCCCTCTCCGTTCGTGCCGAAGCCCGCTCCCGGCGTTCCCACAATGCCGGCCTTTGTCAGCATCTCATCGAAGAAATCCCAGGACTTCATGCCAAACGGGCATTTCAGCCAGACATAGGGAGAGTTCTTGCCACCGGTGTAGTAGATGCCCAGCTCATCCATGGTATCTGTCATGATCTTGGCATTTTCACGGTAATAGTTGATATTTTCCGAAACCTCTTTCTCGCCTTCGTCTGTGAGGGCTGCCTCAGCGCCTCTCTCAACGATGTAAGCGACGCCATTGAACTTGGTCGTCTGACGGCGTATCCAGAGCTTATTGAGGACGGCTCCATCAATGACAATCCTCTTGGGAACAACGGTGTAGCCGCAGCGGGTCCCGGTGAAGCCTGCCTTCTTGGAGAAGGAGCAGAGCTCAACGGCAACATCCTTTGCGCCCTCAATCTCATAGATACTGTGGGGAAGATCTCCTGTCACGAAGCACTCATAGGCCGCATCGAATAAGATGAGGCTATTGTGCTTTTTGGCAAATGCAACCCACGCCGCAAGCTGTTCTCTGGAATAGCATGCGCCTGTCGGGTTATTCGGCGAGCAGATGTAAATGATGTCCCCGACCTTGCTCTCGTCCGGCATGGGAAGAAAATGATTCTCCTCGTTGGCGGATGAGTAAATGATCTTTCTTCCTGCCATAACATTGGTGTCGGCGTAGACCGGATAGACAGGATCCGGAATGAGAACTGTGCAGTCCGTGCTCAGAATATCCGGGAAGTTGCCGCAGTCGCTCTTGGCTCCGTCGGAGATGAAGATCTCATCCGCGTCAAGCTCGACGCCGAACTTCTTGTAGTAATTCTGAATCGCTTCGCGCAGGAATGCGTAGCCCTGCTCCGGGCCGTAGCCGTGGAAGCCCTCGGCTGTTCCCATCTCATCGGAGGCCTTCTTCATAGCGTCCGTCACGCACCTGGCGAGCGGTCTTGTGACATCACCGATGCCCATCTTGAGGAGCTTCTTGTCGGGATTAGCTTTCTGATACTCTGCGACTTTTCTGGCGATCTCCGCAAAAAGATAGCTCTCGTTTAATTCATTGTATTGTTCATTAATGTGAATACCCATCTATCCTACCTATATTTTCTAAAAATTTTGTTTGATCCCGCTCATTTTCATGAACGGAACAGCTGCATTTATTTGCACGGAAAGGATGCACGCCTTTGAAGAGTGCATCCTTTCTCATGAAACAACGTTTCTTAAGTTTCAGATCCAATCGAATTCAGACCGCATTTTCTCAGCGAAGTGAGAAAAGAAGGGAATCGTATGTCGGATACGGCAGATACTGATCCGGGATAATTGCCTCGGCGACATCGACTGCACCGCGAAGAGAGCTCATATCTTCGAGGACAACTTCATGGTAGAACTTGCCCTTTTCAAGCGGCTCCTCGATGGTCTCCGCCTTGGCTGTGTCGGCATCCAGCTTCTTCAGCTCTGTCATGATGGCCTCGGACTCTGTATCCAGGGTCTTCATGAGGTCTGTCTCATAGCCGCAGGTGAGATCCGGAAGAAGTTCCTTCTTCTTTGCAGCTTCGTCAGAAATGACCTTCTGATATGCCAGAAGTCCGGCTGTGAAGTCCTTCTTGACCATTTCCTGAAGAGCAAGGGACTCGATGTGGATGGTCTTTGCATAGTTCTCAAGATAGATCTCGTATCTGGACTCAATTTCAACCTTTGTGAAGATCTTGTGATCCACGAAAAGCTTGACGTTCTTATCAACAAGAAGTCTCGGCATAGCATCCGGGAGGGACTTGAGATTGTAGAGGCCTCTCTTCTCCGCCTCGGCGATCCACTCGTCGGTGTAGCCGTTGCCGTTGAAGATGATTCTCTTGTGCTCTGTGAGCATCTCCTTGATGAGGGCGTGAAGCTTCTCATCAAATTCCTCTGCAGGAACGTCCTTCAGCTTCTCAAACATCTGGCTGAGTTCCTCAGCGACAGCTGTATTGAGGACAACGTTCGGGTCTGCGACAGAGAGGGAGGAACCAGGCATACGGAACTCAAACTTGTTGCCGGTGAAGGCGAACGGTGATGTTCTGTTTCTGTCGGTTGTGTCCTTTGTGATGTGCGGAAGGACGTGTGCGCCCATGCCCATCTGTGTCTTCTCTGCTGCCTTGAAGTCTGTGTCGTTGATAATGGACTCAAGAACTGCCTCGAGCTCGTCGCCGACGAAGATGGAGATGACAGCTGGCGGAGCTTCGTTTGCTCCAAGACGATGGTCGTTTCCTGCGGAAGCGACGGAAATTCTCATGAGGTCTGCATAATCATCGACGGCTGCGATGGTTGCTGCAAGGAATGTCAGGAATTCAGTATTCTCAGCCGGCGTCTTGCCCGGGTCGAGAAGGTTGATGCCTGTATCGGTGACGATGGACCAGTTGTTGTGCTTACCGGAACCATTGATGCCCTCGAATGGCTTTTCATGAAGCAGGCAAGCGTAATTGTGCTTATCAGCAACCTTCTTCATGATCTCCATGGTCAGCTGGTTGTGATCAGCTGCGACATTGGCGGTCTCAAAGATCGGTGCCAGCTCGTGCTGGGACGGAGCAACTTCGTTGTGCTTGGTCTTGGCCGGAACGCCCAGCTTCCAGAGCTCATGGTCGAGGTCATGCATGTACTCGCTGACCTTTGGCTTTAAGACGCCGAAGTAATGATCTTCCATCTCCTGGCCCTTGGGAGCACTTGCGCCTAAGAGGGTTCTGCCGCACATGACAAGATCCTTTCTCTTGAGGTAGAGGTCCTTGTCAATGAGGAAATACTCCTGCTCGGAGCCGACGGTCGTGTCGACATGTGTGACGTCTGCGTCGCCCAGAAGGTGCAGCATCTTGACGGATTCCTTGGAGAGAGCCTCCATGGAACGAAGAAGCGGTGTCTTCTTGTCAAGTGCTTCGCCGCCGTAGGAGCAGAATGCTGTCGGGATGTAGAGGGAACCATCCTTGATGAAGGCAGGTGAGCTTGGATCCCATGCTGTATAGCCGCGGGCCTCAAATGTGGCGCGAAGGCCGCCTGACGGGAAGGAAGAAGCATCCGGTTCGCCCTTGACGAGTTCCTTGCCGGAGAATTCCATGATCACGCCGCCGTTTCCTGTCGGGGAAATGAAGCTGTCGTGCTTCTCAGCTGTGAGTCCTGTCATCGGCTGGAACCAGTGCGTAAAATGGGTTGCGCCGTGCTCAAGAGCCCATTCCTTCATAACTGCTGCAACTGTGTTTGCAACATCGAGCTCAAGGTGTGTGCCATTCTCGATTGTCTTCTTGACAGCCTTGTAGATGTCCTTCGGAAGACGCTCCTTCATAACTTTGTCGTTGAAAACCTGACTGCCGAATTCCTCCGGAACCGACGTTGTCTTAGTTTTTTCCATTTTTTACCTCCTGAAAATAGGATTGGTGCATGGTGTTAAAGCAAAAAAAGAGGTGCCTTCAAAGACCACTTTCGTGATCATCAAAAGCGCCTTTGCTCATGGCTATTTTTTATCACACACTGCTATGTATTGTCAATACATTTTTGATTTACAGCGCTAAAGTGTTTTTATGGGTCTGTTCACGGGTCTCATTCCGGGCTGATCCGAGGTTAATGTTCACTCGTCAGCCAGTTGCTGCCTCGAAAAAGCACTTCCGGAGTGGACCTT
>OMTP01000045.1 GCA_900313955.1 uncultured Lachnospiraceae bacterium
AAAGCACTTCCGAAGTGGACCTTTGAGGGGGCGCTGAACGTCCAGTGGACGTTCGAAGAGCAGCCGACCGAAGCGGAGCGTAGAGCCGCGGAGAAAGTGCTTTTCAATCATTCACAACCGTCGGCCTTCTGAAGCGTTACAAGAAAGGGTAAATCTCCTCCGGCAGCGTTACTGCGCACAGGCATGCCACAGGCTGACGTGTGAAAAGTAACATTGCGGCTCTTTCCATAAGAGCACCGGAGATTTATATAAACAGCCACACAAGCTGGAAAAAGTCCATAAAAGAAAGGGAGAATTGAAATGAAAGTTGGATTTGGAAGCGACCACGCAGGCATTGAACTGAAGCTTACCCTTATGGAGCACCTGAAGGAACGGGGGTATGAGTGCGTCGACTATGGAAACTATGACCCGGACAATCGCGATGACGACTATCCAGTGCCGGGGCGCAAGGTAGGCGAGGCAGTGAGCCGTGGTGAGGTGGACAGGGGCGTCCTGGTCTGCGGAACAGGCCTGGGTATCTCTCTTGCGGCCAACAAAGTCCCGGGCGTCCGCGCCTGCTGCTGCTCGGAGCCGTGCACAGCATCCCTCTCCGTCCGCCACAACAACTGCAACATCATCTCCGTTGGTGCCAGAATCGTTGGCCGCGAGGAGGCCAAGATGATCATCGACAGCTTCTTTGATGCGAAGTTTGAGGGTGGCCGTCATGCGAGACGTGTTGATATGCTGACGCAGATTGAGAAGGATTATGGCAAAGAGAACGAAACCCTTTAAGCTGTGTGGCTACACAAAGAGGCAAGTGTATCCGGGGACGGTACACTTGCCTTTCTTTGCAATGGCAGGGGAGAATGCTTTTCCTTTATAATGGACGGACGGAAAGGTGGTAACATATGGGGGTTTGGCAAGTGATCGTGATCAGTATCGGGCTCAGTCTCGATGTGTTTGCATATGGGCTCTACAAGGGAGCAATGGTTTCAGAGATTAAGACATCCAATCTTATGAAGATGGTGGGCATGGTTACCGGATTTCAGATGGGCATGCTCTTTCTTGGCAATCTGATCGCCAAGATTCCGGCAATTGCAAGCGCCTGCGGGTCTGTGCGCAATTTCTGGACCCTTTTGTCGGCGGTTGTTTTTCTGGGCCTTGGGGTCAGTATGATTCTCAAGTCTTTCCGGGAGAAATACAAGACAATTGACGAAAAGAGGGAGGATGGACTCAACTACAGGAGACTTGTGTTCTGGTGTCTCATTACGTCGATCGATGCTCTGGTCGCCGGATTTGGCTTCAGCTTTCTCAGCCTTGTCTTCTGGGGCGCTGAGCTGGCGGTCGGCGTTTTCACTGCAGTCAGCGTCATCGTGGGCGTCATCGTGGGGTATCTGCTTGGATGTGGCCCTATGAATAAGTTTGTCACCATGGGGGGATGCATGGTCCTCATCAGTGCTGTGGACTTCCTCATCCGGGGATTGCAGATGGTATAAGCGTGAAAAAAGCGCCCGCGAGCGGGCGCTTTTTTCATGCCGTCAGTTTTTAATTCCCAGCATCTCGAGTACGGAGTGAGAGAGAAGGTATTTGTAGGCCTGCGCAAATTCTTCGGGGGAAATGGGATTGTCGTTAAGAATCCAGTCTTTCAGCACGTTGACAAGGCCGTATGTGTAGAAGGTGGCAATCACCTCGGGGGTCAGGGCAGAGGCCTCTGCGGCCTTCTGCACAATGCGTTTGCCCCCGAGTTTCATGAGAGTTGAGTAGACATAGCGGGTCAGGATCTGGTCGAAGGAATTGGGGCCGGGCTCCATCTGAAAGGCCCGGCGATAGAACTTGCGGTTCTCATCGAGGCCGCGGCAAAGCATAACAATGGCGTCGAGCTCCATATGATTTCGAATCATGAGATCGACGCTGTCTGAAATTTCCGTCTTAAAGATCCACTCCAGAACCTCGTACTTATCCTGAAAGTGCTTGTAAAATGTAGGACGAATAAGTCCTGCCCGGCTGGTGATCATTTTGATGGTGATCTTGTCAAATGGAGTCGTCATCATCAGTTCCTTGAAGCAGTCTGCCAGAAGCTCCTTCGTCAGGTCTTTTTTATTTTCCATACTTTGTATTATACACTTTATAAAAATAATGTTCAAATTTATTTTCTCACGTTATGAATGAAAAATAAGAGATACTGAGCTGCCTGCTTGTGCATGTTTTCAAATTACGCGCGCTTTTATACAAAAAATAAGACATGTCAGAACAACGAAAACGGTTGAAATTCTTAACAGGTTTGTAACACCTCTTAAAAGAAAGTTGATTTTCTTTAAGAAAAATAGTATAATGGCGACCGTTGATAGTTTTTACAGGAATGTTAAGAAATTTATGGGATTGTTTTTTATAAAGGAGTTGTCAATGAAGAAAAAGTTACTTTCAGTTCTGCTGTCCTGCGTCATAAGTGTTTCTGTGGTGACGCCGGTTCTTGCTGACGAAGAGAGCGACCTCAGAGCGTCCAGAAGCCAGACAAGCGCGGCTCTCAGCTCAACTCAGGACAGCCTTAATACATTAAGAACAAAGCAGAAGGAAATTGAGTCTCAGATCAGTTCACTCAATGCGGATATTGTCGATCTCATGGTACAGATTGATCAGGCGCAGCAGGACATCGAGACCACCAAGGGTCAGATCGCTGATGCTGAGAAGCAGATTGAGGAGACACAGAAGAAACTGGAAGCCGCTGAAGAAAAGCGAGACGACCAGTATGCGGATATGAAGAAGAGAATTCAGTACATCTACGAGCAGGGAGGCAATACAGGTCTTCTGGCGACGATTCTCGAGTCCAGGGACCTGGCTTCTTTTATGAATTCCGCAGACAATGCCGCAGAGCTTGAGTCTGCCGACAAGGCGGCTTTTGAGAAGCTGGTTGCTATTGTTCAGGAGGTTACTGATCTGAAGACAAGCCTTGAGAACCAGAAAAAGGCTCTTGAGGAGAAGGAGCAGAGCCTTTTGGATCAGAAGAAGGCACTTGATGCTCAGAACGCGGATCTGCAGAATCAGCTGGCTCAGAAGAAGGCGGCGGATGCGGATTATGCAAGCCAGATCTCTGTTGCCAAGAAACAGGCAGCTGAGCTTGCAAGCTTAATCCAGCAGCAGACGGCAAGGATCAATGAGATTCAGGAGGAGAAGGCAAAAGCAGCTGAGGAGGCCGCAAGAAAGGCAGCCGAGGAGGCCGCAGCTCAGAAGGCTGCGCAGGAGGCAACGCAGGCCAGAATTCAGAAAGCCGCTGAGCAGCAGGCAGAGGCAGCCAGAAGAGAAGTTGTGAGAAACGGCGGAACAAAAGAAGAGGCCGATCAGGCAGCTTCTTATGTGAGGACAGCAGTTAAACAGTCAGTGACAAAGTCCACGGCGTCTTCATCTTCCAGCTCTTCTAAGAGTTCGTCTTCGTCCAGGAGCAGCTCCTCTGGTTCATCAAGTTCCTCCAAGAGCAGCAGCTCTTCTTCGACGAGCAAGACAGATATTGTGTCCTACGCTGATAAGTATGTCGGCAATCCATACAGCTGGGGCGGCAATTCTCTGACAGGCGGTATTGACTGTTCTCACTTTGTCACTCAGGTTCTGACCAATACCGGTCATTACAGCGGCGGCTACCGTACGTCGGGTGAGTGGGCAAGCGCAGGTACAGCAGTTGATTCACTTTCCGATGCCAAGGCAGGAGATGTGATTGTCTACTCCGGTCATGTCGCCATCTATGACGGCAACGGCAGCATCGTTGAGGCCAAGGGATCTCAGTATGGCATCACTCATGACCGCAAGGCAGACAGCAAGGATATCGTTGCCATCCGCCGCGTGAGCTGAAATTAAGAATTATTAAGGTTACTGCTCACTCGTCAGCCAGTTGCTGCCTCGAAAAAGCACTTCCGGAGTGGACCTTTGA
>OMTP01000082.1 GCA_900313955.1 uncultured Lachnospiraceae bacterium
CTCGTCAGCCAGTTGCTGCCTCGAAAAAGCACTTCCGGAGTGGACCTTTGAGGGGGCGCTGAACGTCCAGTGGACGTTCGTTTAGCGCCGACCGAAGCGGAGCGTAGAGCCGCGAAGGAAGTGCTTTTTCGAGACAGTTCTGGCTGACCCGTGAACTGTAACGCTCTCTGGGCGATCTGAAAAGTTCTACCCAATTTTCTCAAAATATTGTAAGATAGCAAGGTATGACTTTCGAATAAACAGAAAGGGAATGATTATGGATCCGGAGGATAAGTTTTTGACGGAAAATGATACTGCACGACAGGAAAATGCTGCGCCCTGGGGGAGTGATGAACCCCAAACATCCAATGAAGCCGGTACGGCTGGGACGTCCCGGGAAGCGGCAAATGACGCCTCGCAGGGGAGCTGGCCCATTCTAAAGGTTCCCGCGGAGAATGAAAAAACTGCGGGCCACAAGGCAACCAACAGGGGCGCTGAGACAGCCGACGATGTCCCGCGGGATGACAGGTCCGAAAGGCAGGGAGCTCCGAAGGGTGAAAAAAATCCAGGCCGCGAGACGGCGAAGAAGGCTGCTGAGACGGCCGGCGACTTCATCACGAGGCTGACACAGCCCGGCCCCAGCCACCCGATGGTTTTCAACGGGGCGATTCTCAAGTGGATCGCAGTCATTTCCATGGCGATTGACCATGTAGGGGCTTCCCTCGTTGAGGCTCTTCGCATCAAGGCAAGCACAAACGGGACCTGGTATGCCTTTTTGGACAGCTACGACATGATGAGAAACATCGGAAGACTTGCATTTCCCATTTTCTGCTTCATGATCGTCGAGGGATTCACCCACACGAGCAACAGGCGAAATTATCTGAGAAATCTTCTGCTCTTCGGCTGCATCTCGGAGATACCATTCGACATGGCATTTTCAAGAAAAATCTTCTCGCCCTATGACCAGAACGTGATGTTCACGCTGGCGCTGGGGCTCGCTGCCATCTGGGCGATCGACGAGCTTCTGAAGAGACAGAGAGGCATGAAGGGATTCCTCATTTTCCTGCTGATCACGCTCGCGGCCTATGTCGCCGGCACCGCCCTTCACGTCGATTATTCGGGCTTCGGCGTCGTCGAGATCATTTTACTCTACATGTTCCGCAACAACCGCCTGGCTCAGTGCGTGTGCGGCGCGGTCTCCTTCATGCCCGTGCCCGGTGAGTTCCCCTTCGCGCTCATCTCCTTCCCGCTGCTCTACTGCTACAATGGCGAGCGCGGCCGCCAGAACAAGCGCTTCTTCTACATCTTCTACCCGGCTCATCTGCTCATCCTCGGCATCATCAGCATGCTGATTCTGCGCTGAATATTGATGAAAATGCCCCGTCTCCCGTTTTTTCCGGGCGGCGGGGCATTTTTGCCGGGGAGAGGGACGCTTCTTTTGTCCTCATCTCTGCCGCGGAAAATGCTTTTCTCTGGCAATGCAGATGGAATCGCCGGGGGCAGTTCTCATAAAACTGCGTCGCAGGCGTCGAGAAGGGCGATGAGCCCACGGTAGCCGAAGGGCTGGATATCGTCGGACCACGGCACATTGGGTACGCCGGGGTAATAGTAGGCTGCGTCCTTGCCAAGGGTCAGGTCGGGCGGGACCATCGGGGATGGTTCCAGTGGGACCTCCTGAGCGGAGCCATCAGGGACGATTCTGGTTGCTTCTCCTTCATGGATCCACCAGGGTCGGTTCTCATTGCTCTGCCCAGGCTGGGGCAAGGGAGATGGGGCTGTTGATTCCACTTGTGAAGATCCGTCTCTGCTGATAGACACTTGTGAGGGACTGCCAGAACTGTCTCCAGTGGTTCCTCGCCCGCGGACCGGTCGAAAGGCGGCCATGGTCGGATGGGAACTCGAATAGATTTTTGTGTCCGGGCTTATGGCCGCAAGTTCTTTCAGGAAGGGCAGATCAGGCTCTGAGGGGGCTGCGAAGATCTCCGGAACAAGCCAGCCCCAGGCCACAAGATTAGCGGCAAGCTCGAAGGGATTGGCGTTGAGCATCTGGCCGAGAACCACCCGGAGACGAGGATGTCTTTCCAGAAAATTCTTTTTCTTCTCCTCTGCTTCTTTCCTGTATGGTGCATCATCAAACCGTACTCCAATGGCGGCTCCAAGAAGCTGGTACTGGCGGGCTATTTTTGTCGGATCATAGAGGCGGGTCATGGTGACATAAGGCATTTGAAGGCGAGTCGCCAAATCTTCTGCGGCATAGACCGCCTCCGGATTCAAAACAAGATTAAAGTTGGCTTCTCCCATTTGCATGTAATCGTCCAGGGACTTCATGCGGCCAATCTCGCGAATCTGGGCGAGGCCAGCTTTCTGAAAGAGATCATAGAGCTCGCAGTCGTCAGACAGATGCGCGAAATTGCCAAGGATGTTGACGGCACGAGGGTTGACTGGTTTCCTCTCAAGAAGAGAGTAGAGGGTCTTGCGGATGGCCGTCATGGGTGGCCGCGTGCCCTCGCGTGTCAGGGCGTACATGTAGCTGGGAACAACGCGGATGAACATGGATTCTTCCGGGGCCCGGCCGGCCAATGCATTTTCTGTGCGGTCGCCTTCGGTCTCAAGGACCTGATGCAGCGCCTTTTCGCATTTTCTTGCCACGCGCTCGAGATCCGTGCCTAAGAGGGCGTCGACACAGGTGATGCAGAGGACGATGACGCGGGGCATTTTCCCGCTGCGCTCGCGGTACACATCCGCGATCTCGACGCAGGCGTCGGGAATCTTTTTGAGATACCTTCCCGTGACAAGATCCTTTTCCGTGAGAGTGAGGTAAAACATGCGCTCCGAGTAGCCGCTCACCCGGCTCAGGATAGTACTGTTGCGGCCGCAGCAGCCCGGGGAAATGAGCAGCATGACGGATTCGGGCAGGACGAGTCCCGCCCGCTTCACACCGTAGCCGTTGGCTCCCGGAGAAGTATAGGAGAGTGTCGCCGGCGAGCTCAGGATGAGGCTGTCCGCCGGGCTGAATTCATGTGGAAAATCCCCGCTGCCACGCTCCACAATTTCTTTTGCTGTCATAAAAAATGGCTGCATATGCGCCCCCTTCTCTTTTCTTCCCCCCATGCACAAGTCCTCCCCCGACATGGCCTGTTTTCCTGCCCTCGGGGGAGAGGGACAGGAATGTAGCAACTACCTTCCTGTCTGGGTTAGGGCAGTTGTTGCTGCCCATGCCTTTCGCTCAGAATTCGCTCGGCCAGGCGGAAATAGCACTGACTGACAGGCAGGGATGGGTCGCCCTCGACGACAGTCTTGCCCTGGTCCTCGAAATCGATGATGTCCTGGCTGCGGGGGATGTCGGCGACGATGGGAAGATGACGGCCGTCGGCATAGGACTTGACGCGGGAGTACTCATTTTCTACGCCGCGGCGGTTGAGGATGATGCCTCCCACGTGGGCATAGCCGCGGTCGGCGAAATTGTCGACGGCGCGAGCTATATTTTCCGCAGCATAGAGAGACATCTTCTCGCCGGAAGTGACGATGAAAACCTCTTCGGCGTAGCCCTCGCGAATGGGTGCCGCAAAGCCGCCGCAGACGACGTCGCCCAGGACATCGTAGAGGACGACATCGGGCTGAAGGCGCTCAAAGACTTCCATCTCGCCGATGAGATCGAAGGTCGCAATGATGCCGCGGCCGGCGCAGCCAAGACCGGGGGTAGGGCCGCCTGTCTCGATGCAGAAAACACCGCCGAAACCTGTGCGGCCGATATGGTCAAAATCAGGAGCCTCATCGTGATCGCGGTAATAATCCATGACCGGCATGACAGGATCTCCGCCCAGCAGATTCAGGGTCGAATCCGCCTTGGGATCGCAGCCGATCTGCACAACTTTTTTCCCCATCATGGCAAGAGCTGCCGACAGATTGGCCGTCGTCGTCGACTTGCCAATGCCGCCCTTGCCGTAGATTGCGATTTTCTTCATGATCTTCCTTTCCAAATACCGGGCTGCCCGGTGCTCTCCCCCGAAGGATACATCTTCTTACCTGGTCGGTGGAGGATTTTGCGGCAAACTCCGATTCCGTTCCCCAAAAAGGCCGCATCTTTCTAAAGATCGGGGGAGGCGTTACAGTTCACGGGTCAGCCAGAACTGTCCCGAAAAAGCACTTCCTTCGCGGCCACCCCT
>OMTP01000047.1 GCA_900313955.1 uncultured Lachnospiraceae bacterium
CCTGCTTTTGCGGCGAAAATTACTAAGTGAAGGAAGAAGGCCTTTGTGCGAAGCGCCGAAGTGACCCACCCGTGAACAGTAACGTTCCCTCGGGTGCCTGTGAGAAATTTCATTTTCTACTTGACGCACCCCTTAGAGGGCTGTATAATGTTTTTTGTTTGAAAATACCCCGCGGAAAGGTGAGGGGGAGGTGAAATCAAGAATATGGCAAATGTCATTGTCAAAGAGGGTGAATCTCTCGACAGCGCACTGAGAAGATTCAAGCGCAGCTGTGCAAAGGCAGGCATCCAGCAGGAAATCCGCAAGCGCGAGCATTACGAGAAGCCGTCTGTTCGTCGCAAGAAGAAATCCGAAGCTGCCCGCAAGAGAAAATATAACTGATATATGATGAAGAAAGATCCTGTGCGTGCGAATCCCGTGTGTACAGGATCTTTTTTGTGTATCTGGAAATCCTCCCCCGCCTGAGGTAAGATGGATGGCATGGCAGGGAAGAAGCATAGAGACGCAGCCGGGGCCATCGCCCCTGGGGATGGAAGTGCACAAAATCTGGTATGACCGGACATTCTCCCGGGGTCATCGCCCATGTGGGAAGGCAGCTGCTGTAGTCACAGGCACTCACCTGGCATTTGTGAAGAGGAGGTTTCGGATATGGTTGGTCTGATTGATATTGGCGGCGGCATGAGGGATGCCTTTGGAGCGGGCGTTCTGGATGCTTTTCTGGATCGAGATGTGAAGTTTCCCTACTGCATCGGCGTGTCGGCCGGGAGCGGGAATCTGGCATCGTATCTGGCGGGACAGAGAGGGCGGAATCTGCGCTTCTACGAGATGTACAGCCCGCGGCCCCAGTACATGGGTATGAAGCAGCTCCTCACAACGGGCAATTATTTCAATCTCCAGTACATTTACGGCGACCTCACAGTGGAGGGAGGAGAGGATCCTCTCGACTGGGAGAAAATGCAGGCAAACCCGGCCATTTTCAAGGTGGCGGCGTGCAACGTCAAGACGGGAAAGACCATTTTCTTCAATAAAAAGCAGATTCCGAAAGATGACTACCGCGTCATCATGGCGTCATCCTGCGTGACTGCCTTCAACCGACCGATTGAGATCGACGGCCAGTCTTATGTGGACGGCGGGACGGCTATCCCCATCCCCTGGAGAAAGGCATTTGCCGACGGGTGCGACAAGATCGCGGTCATCATGACCCTGCGCGAGGACGATATTCTCGAGCAGGTCGACCACCGGGTGCTGGCGACATTTCTCATGGCCAGGTACCCGAAGACATGGAAGATTCTCATGAACCGCCACAAGTATTACAACCGCCAGGTCGAGGAGCTCCTGCGCCTCGAGTCTGAGGGCAAGGCCATCCTGATCGCGCCGCGCCACCTCTACGGCGTGACGACCACCAACCGCGACAGCGACCGCCTTACATCCCTCTACCAGGAGGGCTACCGCGTCGCGACCGAGATGATCGACGCCGGCCGCTTCGCGGACGTGTGACCCAGGCAGGAGACAGGACGCCGCGAAAGGAGACAAGTTTGTCGTTTAAAGTTGTCCGTTATCAAATTCCGTCGAAGAAAATAGAGGGAAATCTGAGATTTGCCCTATTGAGTGATCTCCACAACAGGCAGCACGGCCCCCATAACAGGGACCTGCTGAGCGCGATTGTCGCTGCGCGGCCGGATCTGATTCTGGTCGCGGGTGACATGACGATTGCGCGCACATCGGAGACGGCAGAGGGCATCCGCCTTCTCCGTGAGATGCAGAAAATTGCCCCGGTCGCCTTCGCTAATGGTAACCACGAGAGCAAGCTCCACATCAACCACCACGACGATTTCGAGCGGGTGCAGGCGGAGCTGGAGGCGGATGGCGTCACTTTTCTCAACAACCGCTCGCAGACATTCTCCCTGGGGGGCCGGGGGGCCGGTCTTTCTGATGAAAATGAACTAGCTCCCCGCGAAGAATTCCGGCAGGTATCCGGTCCCGCGGTGGAAAATGCTCCTGCAGAGGGACCCGCTGGTGGCTCCGCGGCAGAAAATGCCCCTGCAGCCGTGTCCGCCGGCGCAAATTTTGTCACCGGCTACGGCCTCGAGATTCCGGTGGATTTATATAAGAAGTTCCGCGTCCAGCATTTTTCTCTTCAGGAGATGCAGACCATGCTGGGAGAGAGGCCGGGGGGAGATACATTTTCCTTCCTCCTTGCCCACAATCCGCAGTTCATGCCGACCTATCTTGCGTGGGGCGCGGATCTCGTCGTGTGTGGACATTTTCACGGGGGAATCATGCGGCTGACCGATCATCAGGTGCTCGTGAGCCCCTACGGCTTCCCGCTGCCGCGCTTCGGCTACGGCCGCTACTGCGACGGCCGCCACACAGGCATCGTGACAAGCGGTCTTGGCGACCACGCACTTGACATCCGCATCCACAACCCCATGGAGCTTGTCATCATCGACGTTGTGGAAAGGAAGAAAAGGCGAAAGACGCAGGAAGGGGAGCCGCAGGACGGCTGTCGCGGCCTTATGAGTGATGCGCCCTGAGAACCGTCCCCGGTGGCACCGACGCTGATGACTTACGGGAACCGTCCCCGGTGGCGCCGACGGCGGCGAGCCACGGAAACCATCCCCGCCGTCCCATTTGAAAGGAGAGAACATGGCGCTCGAAGTTGAACTTGAGGCATTTGACGGCCCGCTCGACCTCTTACTCAGCCTCATCGAGAAGGACAAAATCAACATTTTCGATATTCCGATCGCAGAGATCACGGACCAGTATCTCGACTATGTGCGGAAGATGGAGAAGGAGGACCTCGGCACCATGAGCGAGTTCATGGTCATGGCCGCGGAGCTCATTTCCATCAAGTGCAAGATGCTCCTGCCGCGCGAGAAGGACGAGAAGGGCGAGGAGATCGACCCCCGCGACGAGCTGGTGCGGCAGCTCCTCGACTACAAGACCGCCAGATACATGGGCGGCGAGCTCAAAAAGCGCATGGACGAGGCGGGAAATGTCTTCCGCGCGGAGTCGATTCCCAAAGAGGTGAAGAGCTACCGGCCGCCGGTCAACACCGAGGAAGTCGTGGCCGGGATCACCCTCGAGAAGCTCCATCAGGTCTTCAGCGAAGTTCTTCGCCGCCAGGAGAACAAGATCGACCCCGTCCGCAGCCGCTTCGGCACCATCGAAAAAGAAGAAGTCTCCCTGCCCGAAAAGCTCGAGAGCGTGGCCGAATTCGCCCGCAGGAAAGAGACATTTTCCTTCAGGGAGCTCCTTACGCGCGAGAGCTCGCGAACCCAGATCGTCGTGACATTTTTAGCCATGCTCGAGCTCATGAAGTACGGCTACCTGCGGGCATCGCAGGAAGAGACAGACGGGGACATCTTCATCGAGCGCGTGCCCGAGCAGGATCTTGACACCATTATGGACCAGATTGAGGAGGATACTTGAACATGGAGACGCCCATTCGAAATGAGATTGAGCAGGAAGCCGCCGTCGAGGCGATTCTTTTTGCAAAAGGGAGTGCAGTTCCCCTGGAGGATCTGGCCCGTGCCCTCGGCCTGGAAGAGGAGGAGGCCGACCGGATCGTCCATGCCTTTATGGAGGAGTGGAACAGCGGCGAGCACGGGACCGAGATCCTCGAGCTCGAGGGCTCCTTTCAGATGTGCACCCGCCGCAAGTACTACCCGGAGCTCATCACCCTTGAGCTCAACCCCAAGAAGCCCAGACTCTCGGGAGCGGCGCTCGAGGCGCTGTCGATTATCGCCTACCGCCAGCCCGTGACCAAATCCGAAGTCGACCGCATCCGCGGCGTCAACTCCGACCACGCCATCAACCGCCTCATTGAGTTCGACCTCGTCTGCGAGCTGGGCAGGGCCGAGACACCCGGCCGCCCCATTCTCTTCGGCACAACCCAGGAATTTCTCCGTCTCTTCGGCGTCAGCTCCCCCTCCGACCTCCCCGACATCTCCCCCAAGTTAGAGGAGAAGTTCAAGAAAGAGGCCGAGCAGGAAGCCGGCGTCAAAGTCGGGGTGTGACGTTACTGTTCACGGGTTGGTCACTTCGGCGCTTCGCACAAAGGCCTTCTTCCTTCACTTAGTAATTTTCGCCGCAAAAGCAGGCGGCGAAAATCGAATGCGCTCCGGAAGAAGGCCTTTGTGCTCCGCGCCGGGGTGCCCCGTGAACTGTAACCGTGTGACCAATTCTTAAAATTTGATGAACTCATTGGATTGAATTTGACACGGAGAGGACTTATAATTAACCTGTTACAATTTTTAATCTTTATGGAGGACTTAAGATGAGTGAGACATCGACTGCGGCAGGCAGAAGAATTGAATCCCTGCTTGACGCAAATAGCTTTGTTGAAATCGGTGCCGCGGTAACAGCCCGTGCAACGGATTTTAACCTCTCAGCCGCACAGACTCCTTCGGATGGTGTCATCACCGGTTACGGTACTGTCGACGGCAACCTCGTGTACGTCTACAGTCAGGATGCCACCGTGCTGGGCGGCAGCATCGGAGAGATGCATGCGCGCAAAGTAGCACATATCTACCAGCTCGCGCGCAAGACAGGCGCCCCGATTGTCGCCATGATTGACTGCGGCGGCGTTCGCCTGCAGGAGTCCACAGATGCCCTGAACGCATTAGGCCGCATTTTCAGAAACCAGGCCATGGCGTCGGGCGTCATTCCGCAGATCACGGCCATTTACGGTAACTGCGGCGGCGGACTTTCCATTTTACCGGCCATGTCGGATTTCATTCTCATGGAGAGCAAAAAGGCAAGACTTTTTGTCAACAGCCCGGACGCGATTAAGGGAAGTAACGTTGACAAGCTGGACAACACGACAGCTGCCTACCAGATGGAGCACGGCCACGTCGATTTCGCGGGAAGCGAAGAGGAGATGGCGACCAGGATGCGTGAGCTTCTGGCTTACCTGCCCCTCAACAATGAGGACGAGGGCGCATCCGAGAACTGCGGCGACGACCTCAACCGCGCGACGGCAGGCCTTGCTTCCATGACAGGCGATGCCCACGCCATGATCCAGACCATCAGTGACGGCGGCCAGTTCTTCGAGGTAAAGCCCGCGTACGGCAAGAGCATCGTCACAGGCTTCATGAAGCTCAACGGCTATACCGTCGGTGTGGTTGCCAATGACGATGACGCCCTTATGGCGCGCGGCTTCAGGAAAGCAGCAAAGTTTGTCGCTTTCTGCGATTCCTTCAATATCCCGATTCTCACACTTGCAAACAGCACACGCTTCGCAGGAACCGTCTGCACAGAGAACAACATGCCTGAGGCAGCTTCGAAGTTCGCCTACGCCTATGCGTCGGCAACGGTTCCCAAGGTCACTGTCGTCGCGGGCAAGGCCTTTGGATCGGCTTATGTCCTCATGGGCAGCAAGGCCATGGGCGCGGACATCGTCTTCGCATGGCCGGATTCCAAGATCGGCATCATGGACGCCGGATCCGCTGCAAAACTCCTCGAGAGCGATGCGGACAAGATTGCAGAGACAAAGGAAGCCTTTGACAAACTTCAGGACGGCGTTGCATCCGCAGCCCAGAGAGGGTACGTCGATGCGATCATCAGTGACGCGGACACAAGAAAATATGTGATTGGAGCCTTTGAGGTTCTGTATACGAAGAGAGAGAACCGTCCGGACAAAAAGCACGGGACCGTGTGAGAAAGGCAGGGCTGAGTATGAAAAATATCAAAAAAGCACTGCTGGCGCTTCTCCTTGTGGTCCTGGCCGCATTTGCCATGACCGGCTGTGGGCAAAAGACCTCCTCCCAGGTGGAGGAAGAGGCACAGACCGCCATCCGCTCCCAGACCATCAAGGACATCACAAGTTATACAGAAAATAATTTTGTCGCCCTTCTGAAGGCAAATACCTACGAGACGTATCTTCAGTACATCAATCAGGGCCAGACCTTTGTCTCCATCCCTTTTCAGAATGACTTTGGCTACCGCTGGAGCGAGTTCGTCGAGAAGTACGGCGAGGTCAAGGACGCTGTCGCCGACACGGCGGAGCGCACCGACACGGGCTACTCCGATCGCATCATCCTGACGGGCGCCAAGGGCGATCAGATGGCTCTGACCATCGTCTACGACAAGACCATGACTCCAGTCTCCACGACCATCGAGGACTACAAGGACGACTCCAAGGAGACGCTTGGCTCCAAGATGAAGACAGCAGCCGGCAACACGGTGACAGGCCTTATGACCGTCTTCATCATTCTCGTCTTCCTCATCTTTGTCATCAGCCTCTTCAAGTTCCTGCCGGGCACCCCGACATCGGGCAAGAAGAAGGATGGAAAGGCAGCCGCTCCGGCACCTGCAGTTGCACCTGCGCCAGTTGCTGCACCTGCACCCGCAGCTCCTGCAGAGGAAGAAGAGCTCGTCAATGACGAAGAGCTCGCGGCCGTCATCGCCGCTGCCATTGCAGCCTATGAGGACAAGCCTGTCGAGGGCTATGTGGTCCGTTCCATCAAGAGACTCCACAACAATAAGTGGCGCTAAACTTAAAAGAAAATCCAGGAGGATTTAGAAAATGAAAAATTATACGATTACGGTCAATGGTACCGCATACAGCGTAACAGTGGAAGAGGGCAATGTCGCTCCGGCAGCGGCTCCCGCAGCTGCACCTGCTCCTGCAGCCGCTCCGGCTCCTGCAAAAGCAGCTTCTGCACCGGCAGCCGCTCCGGCCGCTCCCAAGGTTCAGGGAACTGCAGGCTCCATTGAGGTCAATGCTCAGGTTCCGGGCAAGGTTCTCAGCATCGCAGCAGCACCGGGCACAGCTGTCAAGGCCGGTGACGCCATCATCGTTCTTGAGTCCATGAAGATGGAGATTCCGGTCGTTGCTCCGCAGGACGGCACAGTCGCCAGCGTCAATGTCGCAGCCGGAGATCAGGTGGAAAGTGGTGACCTTCTTGCCACAATGAACGCATAACAAGAGGAGGTAGTCGTTAATGAGTATAGGGCAGACATTGTCCAATCTGGTCAACCAGACCGCCTTCATGAATCTGACGGTAGGCAACTACATCATGATCTGCGTGGCTCTGATTTTCCTGTATCTGGCAATTAAAAAAGAGTATGAGCCCCTCCTGCTTGTTCCGATTGCGTTTGGTATGCTTCTGGTGAATATATATCCGGATATCATGCTGAACCCGGCGGATTCAAGCAATGGTGTCGGCGGACTTCTGTATTACTTCTATTCACTGGATAAGTGGAGTATCCTTCCGTCCCTCATTTTCATGGGTGTCGGTGCCCTGACGGATTTCGGACCGCTCATCGCGAACCCGATCTCTTTCCTTCTCGGCGCTGCAGCCCAGCTGGGCATTTACGTCGCTTACTTCCTGGCCATCTTCATGGGATTTAACGGAAGAAGTGCAGCGGCTATTTCCATCATCGGCGGTGCGGACGGCCCGACTTCCATCTTCCTTGCGACAAAGCTCGGCCAGACGACCCTGCTTGGACCGATCGCCGTCGCGGCATATTCTTATATGTCCCTCGTCCCGATCATCCAGCCGCCTGTCATGAAGTTCTTTACTTCCGAGAAGGACAGAAAGATCCATATGGGTCAGCTCCGTCCGGTCTCTAAGCTCGAGAAGATCCTCTTCCCGATCGTCATCACGATCGTCGTCTGCATGATCCTTCCGACCACAGCTCCGCTCGTCGGTATGCTCATGCTGGGCAACCTCTTCCGTGAGTCCGGCGTCGTCAAGCAGCTGACAGAGACCGCGAGCAACGCCCTCATGTACATCGTCGTCATTTTCCTCGGCACATCTGTCGGCGCGACGACAAGTGCAGAGGCCTTCTTAAATGCCGACACTTTGAAGATCGTCCTCCTCGGTCTTGTCGCCTTCATTTTCGGCACGGCCGGAGGTGTCTGGCTGGGCCAGGTCATGAAGGTCATGACCCACGGCAAGATCAATCCGCTCATCGGTTCTGCAGGTGTCTCCGCTGTCCCGATGGCAGCCCGTGTCTCCCAGAAGGTCGGGGCTGAGGCGGATCCGACCAACTTCCTTCTCATGAACGCCATGGGACCGAACGTCGCCGGTGTCATCGGTACGGCTGTCGCAGCCGGTACCTTTATGGCAATTTATGGAATCTGATTTGATCGCAGATCGCTCCCCCTGCGAAGGTCCTGCGGACCCATTTTCGGAGCGGACCTTTGAGGGGCGTCCGCGGAGAAACTGTTTCCGCAGGACCCTGCAGGGCATGGCGTTTGCATTTTCCGAAACGAACAAGTAAATTAGGAGGCTATTATGGCTAAAGACGCAGTTAAAAAGCCGGTACAGATCACGGAGACCATTCTCCGCGATGCGCACCAGAGCCTGATCGCTACCAGAATGACGACGGAGGAAATGATGCCTGCTGTCGAAGCTCTGGACAAGATCGGCTACCACGCTGTTGAGTGCTGGGGCGGCGCTACTTTCGATGCATCACTCCGTTTCCTGCACGAGGATCCGTGGGACCGCCTTCGCAAGTTCCGCGAGGGATTCAAGCACACAAAACTTCAGATGCTCTTCCGTGGACAGAACATCCTGGGCTACAAGCCCTATCCGGACGATGTTGTCGAGTATTTCGTCCAGAAGTCTGTCGCCAACGGCATCGATGTCATCCGTATCTTCGACTGCTTAAATGATGTCAGAAATCTGAAGACGGCTGTCAACGCCGCCAAGAAAGAGAAGGCTGAGGCTCAGATCGCTATGTCTTACACGATCGGCACGGCCTACACGCTCGATTACTGGGTCAAGCTGGCCAAGGAGATCGAGGAAATGGGCGCTGACTCCATCTGCATCAAGGATATGGCAGGTCTTCTCACTCCCAAGGCTGCAGGTGAGCTCGTCTCAGCTCTCAAGGAAAATGTCTCGATTCCGATCGAGCTCCATGACCACTACACATCCGGTCTTGCTTCCATGACCTACATGAAGGCTGTCGAGGCAGGCGTCGACATCATCGATACGGCTCTGTCACCGTTTGCTCTGGGCACTTCCCAGCCGGCGACGGAGGTTATGGTTGAGGCCTTCAAGGGCACGCCTTACGACACGGGCCTTGACCTCGACGCTCTCTGCAAGATCGCCGACTACTTCCGTCCGATCCGCGAGAAGGATATTGAGAGCGGACTTCTCAACCCCAAGAACCTGGGCGTCAACATCAAGACGCTTCAGTACCAGGTTCCGGGCGGCATGTTGTCCAACCTGACCAACCAGCTGAAGAAGATGAATGCGGAGAACCGCTTCTACGATGTTCTCGAGGAGGTTCCGCGCGTCCGCGACGACATGGGCCAGCCGCCTCTTGTCACTCCGTCTTCTCAGATCGTCGGTACCCAGGCCGTCATGAACGTCCTGACCGGCAAGAGATATTCTGTGGTTCCGGAGGAGTCCAAGAATATCTTCCTCGGCAAGTACGGAAAGACGCCGCTTCCTTTCAATGAGGAAGTGCAGAAGAAGTGCATCGGCAACGAGACTCCGATCACCTGCCGTCCGGCAGATCTCCTGGAGCCGGGTCTTCCCCAGCTTGAGAAGGAAGTCGCGCCTTACAAGAAGCAGGATGAGGATGTCCTCACTTACGCTCTCTTCCCCAAGGTTGCCATCGACTACTTCAAGTACCGCGATGCCCAGGAGACCGGCGTCGACGCCAAAGCGGCTGACGAAAAGAACAAGGCTTATCCTGTGTAACACCCTATGATTCGAAAACCAAAGGGGCTGTCGCAACAGTGAAATTCACTGAGGCGATAGCCTCTTCATTTTTTGCTATTTTATCAGCGAAAATCGCTCAAAATGCGGTCAATCAAAAATTTTTTGTGGATAACTTTAAAAAAACGCAAAGTTCTTCTTAAACCTCACTATTCGTGTTTTTTCGGGCGCAGTTTTTTTAACAGTTCTAAAATCAGGCCTTCGATTTGAGCTCAAACAGGTGGGATCCCGTTCTTCCCGACTGGATTTTGGCGTGGAGCTTGTTCATATTATGCGCCATTGCCAGCAGAATACTCTCGGCAAGGACATTCGAATTTTCCCTGCATAGATATCTTCTGAATTCCATATCGCTCTTTACATCTGCGAACGATCCCTCTGCCTGTATACTGCGATTCATCCGAAGCTGCGTTCCATAATCGCTGAGAATGTTATCCAGGTCCGCCTTTCGGTACTTTTCCAGCTGTTTTGAGACATTCAGCTTCTATTAGTATGTTTTTTGCGAAAGCCATACAATATATATGACTGTTTCCCAGACAACCGCATCGTGACGCCGCCCTTGACAGAACCTGCATGAGGTGCCCGTCTCATGGCGCCGACGGCGAGGGACTCAGGAGCAGAACGAACTCTTCGGCCGCCGTCGGGACGGCGATTGTAGCACCTCATGCAGAACCCGTCAAGGGTCTCCGCCTGCGGCTCCGATCCCGCGCCCGCGCGGGACGGCTGTTTGTGCCTCAGGCTCCGGATCTTGGAGCAGAACGGCTCCCCGCAGCCTTCAGTAGCCGGTATTTGTTAATTGCCTCCCCCATGAGTACACCGTTCATGCTGACATTTATGGATGAACATGGCTCCCGGAAGATCGTCGTTTGGGCTTCTCGCTGGGGCTCTTGACCTCTGACAGGAGCCTCCCAACCCCAGCAGGTCGCCGTTTTTGGCTTCCCGCTGGGGTTCTTGACCTCTGACAGGAGCC
>OMTP01000308.1 GCA_900313955.1 uncultured Lachnospiraceae bacterium
AATTTTCGCCGCAGAAGCAGGCGGCGAAAATCGAATGCGCTCCGGAAGAAGGCCTATGTGCTCCGCGCCGGGGTGCCCCGTGAACTGTAACACTACCCGGGCTACTGATTTAGAAAAGTGTCTTCTGAGTGTTCATAAATTTGAGAAAACAGTGTACAATAGCAAGTACAAGAGTCAAATTTTTTGATTTTCAAGAGAGGAGGGTGACTGGTATGGGAATTCTGGGAGGTGTCATGGTGCCGCATCCGCCGCTCATCATTCCGGAGATCGGGAAGGGTGAGGAGAAGGAGATCGCATCGACAGTGGAAGCCTATGAGGAGGCCATGCGCTTTGTGGCTTCGCTGCAGCCGGAGACAGTCATTGTGTCCTCGCCCCACACGATTATGTACAGGGACTTCTTTCATATCTCTCCGGGCAGGACGGCATCCGGGGACTTTCGGAGATTCAGGGCTCCCGCAGTCAGGGTTAAGGTGACCTACGACGAGGAGCTGGCGGAGGGGATCTGCGCCCTCTGCGACCGGGAGTCATTTCCCGCCGGCTTCGAGGGCGAAAGAGATGCGGCGCTCGACCACGGGACCATGATCCCGCTCTGGTTTCTTAAGAAATACATGCCGGACGTCAAAGTCATCCGCATCGGCCTCAGCGGCTACCCTCTCTCCATGCACTATCATCTGGGCGAGATCGTCCAGAAGGCTGCGGACGAGACCGGGCGCAGGGTCGCCTGGATCGCGAGCGGCGACCTGTCCCATAAATTAAAGGAAGACGGCCCCTACGGCCTTGCCCCCGAGGGCCCCAGGTACGACGAGCGCATCATGGACGTCATGGGGGAGGGCAATTTCGAGGAGCTCCTCAATTTCAGCGACTCCTTCCTCGAGGCGGCAGCCGAGTGCGGCCACAGGAGCTTCACCATGATGGCCGGCGCCTTTGACGGCCTCGCCGTCGAGCCACGGCAGCTCAGCCACGAGGGAACCTTCGGCGTCGGCTATGGCGTCTGCACCTACCAGGTGACGGGAGAAGATCCGACGCGGCATTTTCTCAAAGCGTGGCAGGACGAGCGAAAGAAGGCGCTCCTGGAAAAACGTGCGAGAGAAGACATTTTCATCCGCATCGCCAGAAAGTCTCTTGAGACATATGTGGAAAATGGCCGCTATCTTCCATTTTCCAAAGTGAGAGCCATGATCGAAGAGGAGGCAAATGACGTCGAGCGGGAGGAGCTGCTCACAAGGCGGACCGGTTGCTTCGTCTCCATTCACAAGGAGGGGTCGCTGCGTGGCTGCATCGGGACCATTGCCCCCGTGCGCAGCTGTGTCGCCGAGGAGATCCTGCGAAATGCGGTGAGCGCTGCTGTCCGCGATCCGCGCTTCCCGGAGATTACATCCGACGAACTTCCCTATCTCGAGATCAGTGTCGACGTCCTGGGCCCGACCGAGAAGATCGACTCTCCCGACTGGCTCGACGTGAAGCGCTACGGCGTCGTCGTCACCAAGGGTCAGAGGCGCGGCCTTCTCCTGCCCAATCTGGAGGGAGTCGACACCGTCGAGCAGCAGATCGCGATTGCAGCCCAGAAGGCGGGGCTCGATACGGATGAAGAGGATTACAGCCTGGAGCGCTTCGAGGTGGTTCGCCACGAGGCAGGAAAATGAGGGGGCATGTGCCTATGGAGAAAAAGTTTGAACGCGAGGCGATGACGCCGGATCATCCGCTCTGGCGGCAAATGACCACGCGCCGGAGCGACCTCTATCCCCGCGAGGGTGATGTTCGCAGTCCCTTTGCGCGTGATTACACAAGAATTCTGCACTCCCAGGGCTACCGGCGCATGAAGCACAAGACGCAGGTTTTCTTCAACATCGACAACGACCACATCTGCACCCGCATGGAGCATGTCGCCCATGTCGACTCGGTGAGCTACACGATTGCCAATACCCTGGGGCTCAATACGGAGCTCACGCGGGCCATCTCCATCGGCCACGATATCGGCCACGCACCCTTTGGACATCAGGGGGAGAAGGTCTTAAATGATATTTCCATGAAATACCTGGGAGTGGAGTTCTGGCACGAGCGGAACGGTCTGCATTTTGTGGACCAGGTCGAGCTTCTTGCTGACGACTACAACGAGAAGAAAAATCTGGACCTCACCTACGCCGTGAGGGACGGGATCATTTCCCACTGCGGTGAGCTGGATCAGAACGGCATCCGCCCGCGGGAGGAGCTCATTGATCTTGAGCGGGACTTTACAAAGAAGGGCCAGTATCAGCCTGCGACCTGGGAGGGCTGCGTCGTCAAGATCGCCGATAAGATCGCCTATGTCGGCCGCGACATCGAGGACGCGAGGACGCTTGGCTTCTTGGGCGATGAGGCTCAGAACATGCTGATCGAGATGGCCAGGGCCAACGGAGGCCGGGCTGTCAACACGACGGTCATCATGAACAACATGATCTCCGACATCTGCGCGACGAGCTCGCCAAAGAAGGGAATCTGTTTCAGTGAGACCTTCGCCCGTCAGCTGGACGACATTAAAAAATTCAATTACACCTACATCTATGGCAACAAGCGCTTTCTGCCGTATGAGAAGTACTCGCGCCTCGTCCTCACGGAGATCTTTGATTCCCTCTGCGACCTCTATGACGGCCGCTACACCTGGGACAACCTGCGCGAGGAGAAGCCCTACCGGCCGGAGACCATCCGGTCCTTCATGCGCTGGCTGGCCGAGTACTGTACGGCGAAAAATGTCCCTTCCGGTCAGCTCCGCGAGCGCGCTCTTATGTGCAAGAACGAGAAGATCTATCACGATCTGTCCGATGAAAATGACTATGTGCAGGCGGTCCTCGACTATATAGCGGGGATGACCGACCGGTTTGCGATTAAGGTATTTAATGAGTTATTAAAATATTAAGGAGTAGGACCGAAGTGCCCCACCCGTGTACAGTAACCAGCCCCTAACCTCTGCGGCTCCTGCGCCGCACCCGGTTGATGTGGCGCTCGAAGTCGCCGCTTGTGATGAATTCGGCCAGGACGTACTGGTCGTAGACAGGAACCGTGCAGGAGTAAAAATCAATTTTGGAAATGAGCTCGTCGCGGCGGTCCTGGGGCAGGACCATGTAGCCGATGCGCATGGAGGGGTACATGGTGCGTGAGAAGGTGTTCATGTAGATGACGGTCTTTTTGGGCTCGAGGGAGAAGACGGTATCTTCTGTCTTGGTAGAAAGCGTGAACTCGGAGTCCACATCGTCCTCCACAATGGTTGCCCCCCGCTGTTTTGCCCAGGTGATGTACTCGTGGCGCTTGGAGGCGTCCGCCGTCACGCCGGTCGGGTAGGAGTGGAAGGGCGTGATGTGAAGAATTTTCGCCTTTGTTCTCATAAGCTCGGAGGACAGGATGCCGTCCCGGCCCATGGTGAGAGGATCGATGGAGGCCCCGTTTGCTTTGTAGACGCGCTCGATCTGTTCGTAGGAGGGTTGCTCGATGGCATAGAGTTCTTCCCTTCCCAGCATCTGGACAATGAGAGAGTAGAGGTACTCGGCACCAGAACCAATGACGATCTGATCCGGCATGACGGCCATGCCGCGGCTGCGCGCCAGATAGGCCGCCAGGGCTTCCCTCAGTTCAGGCACGCCCGCGTTGGGCGAGCGGACCAGAATTGCCTCCTGGTATTTGGACAGAGTCTTCCTCATGGTTGTCATGTAGCTGGAGAAGGGAAATTCCTCGATGCGCCGGCTCGCGTCCTCATCCGTGAACTCATCGGAAGGTTCCGCGACTGGTTCCGTCTCCGCCTTATCGTCCGGAGGGGAAAACAGAGTGTCCGACCGATAGGAGACATAATAGCCGCTGCGGTTTTTTGGGACAGCATAGCCCTCGTCAGACAGGAGTTCCAGGGCGTGCTGGACCGTGATGATGCTGACGCCCGTGTCCACTGCCAGCGCCCGCTTGGAGGGCAGGCGGTCCCCCAACCGGTAGACGCCCTCCGTGATATCTTTCCTCAGAAAACGGTAGAGCTGCAGGTAGGCCGGCGCATCTCCATTTCTGTCAATTTTATAGCAAATCATGTGCCCTCCCCCTTTTTTTGTTACAGTTCACGGGGCACCCCGGTGCGGAGCACAAAGGCCTTCTTCCGGAGCGCATTCGATTTTCGCCGCCTG
>OMTP01000300.1 GCA_900313955.1 uncultured Lachnospiraceae bacterium
GCCGCGAAGGAAGTGCTTTTTCGGGACAGTTCTGGCTGACCCGTGAACTGTAACCCTTCGCGCATGAAAATGAACGAGTCCGCAAGGCACCCGTTGCATTTTCACGCGCGTTTTTTTATAATAGAGGAAGTTTTAGCTTAGAGGAGGATATATTTTCCATGGAAAAACTTGTGACGGTCCGGGAGCTCTTTAAGGAGACGGACAAGTACCTCGACACGACGGTGAAGGTTGGCGGCTGGGTCCGCTCGATCCGCGACTCCAAGTCCTTTGGATTTATGGTTCTGCACGACGGAACTTATTTCAATACACTTCAGGTCGTCATCCACGACAAGATGGACAATTACAGTGAGGTTGCCCACTTGAATGTCGGCTCTGCTGTCATCGTGACGGGTACGCTCGTTGCAACGCCAAATGCCAAGCAGCCGTTTGAGATCCAGGCGGATGCGGTGGCCATCGAGGGCGCTTCTACACCGGATTATCCGCTGCAGAAGAAGAGACATTCTCTCGAGTATCTGAGAACAATACCGCACCTTCGCCCGAGAACCAACACTTTTCAGGCGACCTTCCGCGTCCGCTCGCTCGTAGCTTACGCCATTCACAAGTTCTTCCAGGAGAGGGGCTTTGTCTACGTGCACACGCCGCTCATCACGGGTTCCGATGCCGAGGGCGCAGGCGAGATGTTCCAGGTCACAACCATGGACCTCATGAATGTTCCGAAGACAGAAGAGGGCGCTGTGGATTTCAGCAAGGACTTCTTCGGCAAGTCCACCAACCTGACCGTGTCCGGTCAGATGCAGGGCGAGACATTTGCCCAGGCCTTCCGGAACATCTACACCTTCGGACCGACATTCCGCGCTGAGAACTCCAACACGACCCGCCACGCAGCAGAGTTCTGGATGATCGAGCCGGAAATGGCATTTGCCGATCTCTCAGAGGATATGGACTGTGCAGAGGCTATGCTCAAGTATATTATCAACTACGTTCTCGAAAATGCGCCCGAGGAGATGGCATTTTTCAACCAGTTCGTCGATAAGGGCCTGCTGGAGAGACTCAACCATGTGGCAGCTTCCGACTTCGGCCGCGTGACCTACACTGAGGCCATCGACATTCTGCAGAAGTCGGGCGCGGACTTCGAGTACAAGCCGGAGTGGGGCGCCGAGCTGCAGACCGAGCACGAGAGATATCTGACTGAGCAGGTCTTCAAGAAGCCGATCTTCGTCACCGACTACCCGAAGGACTGCAAGGCCTTCTACATGAAGCAGAATCCTGACGGCAAGACGGTCGCTGCGATGGACTGCCTGGTCCCCGGTATCGGCGAGATCATCGGCGGCTCTCAGCGTGAGGAAGATTATGACAAGCTTCTCACCCGTATGAAGGAGCTGGGCATGACACTCGACCAGTATGACTTCTATCTCGACCTGCGCAAGTATGGTACGACCCGTCACGCCGGCTTCGGCCTCGGCTTCGAGCGCGCCGTCATGTACGTCACCGGCATGCAGAACATCCGCGACGTTCTCCCCTTCCCGAGGACAGTCGGCAACTGCGAGCTGTAAAAGGAAAGATGATGAGGACATGGGTAAGCCTGTGTCCTCTTTTTTAGCAATCCATGTAGTAACTGTTCAGGACGGCCTCTTGCGGAGAGAAAAACACTCTGCACTCCGTTTCGGTTGGCACTATTCACGCCGGCATTAAGGAGATGAGGACGCGTTTTTTCCGGAGCAAGAGGTACTCTCCTAAACAGTCACCAATCCATTTTTTGGAGGAAAACCAACATGATGGTCCCATGGGATGAAACTGACTATAAAACTTTTATGGACACGGAGGTGCGGAACTTTCTTGCGACGAAGGTCCGCGAGGGGCAGTTTGAGAGCTTCGACGGCGCGAGATTGCAGTACTACTATGCGGTGCAGCCGGGCGCCCGGGCGGCTGTCGTCATGGTCCATGGCTTCACGGAATTCTTCGGCAAGTTCCACGAGGTCTTCTACAATTTCTTTGACCAGCGCTACGACGTCTTTTTCATCGAGCAGCGCGGCCATGGCCTCTCTCACCGCGATGTCGAAAACAAGCAGCTGGTCCACATCGACAGCTTCGAGACCTATGTCGAGGACCTCAAAAGCTTCATTGATCAGGTTGTTTTGGAAAATGCCCCTGACCTCCCGCTTCTTCTCTATGCCCACTCCATGGGTGGCTGCGTGAGCGCCCTTTTTCTCGAGGAGCACGCCGGGTATTTTAAGGCTGCCCTCCTCAGCTCTCCCATGCTGAAGATGTACTATGGCGACGTGAAGGTCTGGCAGGCGGACCTGCTGGCCAAAACATCCAGAGTTCTGGGCTGGGAGACGCGTCCCCTGCCCAATTTCAGCCCCTTCGACCCGGAGCATCCGGATTTCGAGCACAGCAGCGGCCTGTCCCGCGCCCGCTTCGACTACGCCTTTCACTTAAAGCTTGCCAACGAGAACTATCAGACGAGCGGCGGCACCTACGGCTGGTGTGTCTCCGGCATGGACGCCTGTACACGTCTTATCGACGATGCCTACAAAGTGAAGATTCCTGTCCTCATTTGCCAGGCCGGCCGAGACACCATGGTCGACAACGAGGGACAGAACATTTTCGCCCGCCACGCCAAGAACTGCACCATCCGCCGCTTCCCCGACTCCCGCCACGAGATCTACAATTCCACCGGCCCCATGCTCCGCGACTACGAAGATACCGTGGTGGGCTTCTACGACAGAGTTCTGCAAAGTTAAATCAGCTCGTCCCCCTTATCCGGTCAGGGCGAGTAGACACATCTAACTGCTCCAAGTTGGCAGAGACATTTAATTTGCGCAAAACGGATCATTGTTCAGGACGGGCTCCTGCGGAGCGGAAAGCATGTCTTCATGGATGCATCAGGTGATGAGGACGTGTTTTTCTCGAAGCAAAGACGCCTCCTGAACAGTTACCTCTTTTCAATAGTTATGACAGGAGATCGATGAAAATGCGAGCTGCAATTATTGATATCGACGGCACACTTCTTGATTCCATGCCGCTGTGGATGAATCTGGGTCAGCGCTATCTGGAGAGCGTCGGCAGGACGCCGGATGAGAACCTGGGCACGGCCCTCTTCTCCATGACCATCCCAGAGGGCATCCGCTACATGAAGAAGACCTATGACCTTACGGAGAGCGAGGAGGACATCCGCGCCGGAATCAACGACATTATCGACCACTTCTACAAGATGGAAGTGGAGTTAAAGCCCGGCGTCCGTCCTTTTCTTGAGAAAATGAAGGAGCACGATGTCCCCATGGTCCTTGCCACGACCAACGACCGTGCTCTGGCGACCGCCGCTCTGACCCGTCACGGCGTCCTCCCTTACTTTAAGAAAATGTATGTTTGCGAGGAAATGGACACGACCAAGCGTGAGCCCAAAGTGTATCTTGCGGCAGCGTCAGAGCTGGGCTGCCGGCCGGAAGAAATTGTCGTCTTCGAGGACATCTTGCGGGCTGTCAAAACCGCGCACGGTGCGCATTTTTATACAGCCGCCATGGCCGATCCCGTGAGCGCCGATGATACCGAGGAACTCAAAGCCACCGCTGACTGGTATTTTCAGGATTTTGATGAGGCCCGTGAGTACTTTTTCGGGAAGCCATCCCCCTCCATGCCTTGAAAGAAGCAAGTCGGGGATATATAGACTTCCCTGATGCACACATCTCCCCCGACAGACCCTGCTATAGAGGTTGCCGGGGGAGATGTGGACTTCATGATACTGATCAGCCTCCCCCGACAGACCCTGCAATAGGGGTTCCGGAGGAGATGCAGGCTTTTTGGACATCAACAGTACTCCCTCGACAAGCCATGAAACAGAGGGTGTTGGGGGAGATGTGACGGTTTTACTTACAATTCGTCGAAGTCCAGGAGGGCGAGAAGGATAGCCATGAAGGCGGCGAACATGGCCTGAGGAAGCATGGCGGAATAGAAGGCCGTCTTGGCGCTCAGAGAGTAGTAGAGCTTGTAGCAGCACATAGACAGAAAGAGAGTTGCGAGCAGGATCCCGAGGAGCAGAAAATAGTGGTTCTGCGAGATATATCCGTTGCCCTGGACCGTGTTGAGGACGTAGAGCTCGAGGACGGTGCCGGCGACAATGAAAAGGAGCTCTGTCGTGACAGGCCGCTTCTGCACCACGTAAGTGAGCAGGATCATGAGCACGTAGAAAATGCCTCCGCCCATGAGGATGTACTTTGTGTGCATGATCGGATTTTCAGGCGGCATGCTTCTTGCCCCCTTTACTGACCAGACAATGCCCACCAGTCCGCTTGCAAGCGTAAGTAGCAGCAGGACGCCGCGTATGCCGCCCGTCCATGAGACAACTGTCCCGGGCCTGAAGGTCTGTGCCCACCAGAAGATATAGAGAAGGCAGCAGGCGATGAGAAGCCCCTGCCCGCGCTTGATCCATTTCATATTGTTTGTATACCCCTTTCTCAATCGAATCCCCTTATTCTAACACAGGTGCTGCCCCAAGAACGTGAAATCTCTGTAAAGAGAAGAGACAGGGTTACAGTTCACGGGTGGGTCACAATGTCGCTCCACAAAAAGACCTTCCCTCCGGACTTAGTAAATTTGCGCGCAAAAGCGGGCGCGCAA
>OMTP01000115.1 GCA_900313955.1 uncultured Lachnospiraceae bacterium
TTCGCCGCTGAGGACATGTTTTTCTCTCCGCAAAGAGCCCGTCCTGAGCAGTTACTTTATATTGAAAAAAGAAGGAGGCTCTTTTATGAGCAGAGTTGAAATTGATCGTGAACGACTCGCCCAGTGCAGAAAAAATCTGGGGATAACAAAAATGGAGGCTGCCAGGAGGCTCGGCCTCTCTCAGCCTGCATATCTTCGTTATGAATCAGGTGACCGTCTGCCATCGGCACAGACGATCAAGGAAATTGCGCGCGTCTTTTGCACAAGCGTCTCCTATCTCACCGGCGAGACAGACGACCTGGCTCCTGACAGCTATACAGTTGAAAAGGAACTTGATCCGGAGCTTTTCGCATTTGTAGAGGCATACCAAAATGGTGATGAGGACATGAAGAGACAGATGCTGGCTTATTTAGAAGGTCAGGAGGCCTGACTTAGGGGCCAGAGCTCATCGAGTTTTACCCAAGCGCAGTGAGTATTTTTCAGGAACCCCAGCGACCCACGGAAAATGCCCGGTCGTTGGGGTTGCTGCCGCCCGGATCAATAGTTAGAACCCCAGCGACCCGCGGAAAATGCCCGGTCGCTGGGGTTCTTGCCGTCAAGATCGATCCTCCCAACCCCAGCGACCCACGGAAAATGCCCGGTCGTTGGGGTTGCTGCCGCCCGGATCAATAGTTAGAACCCCAGCGACCCGCGGAAAATGCCCGGTCGCTGGGGTTCTTGCCGTCAAGATCGATCCTCCCAACCCCAGCGACCCACGGAAAATGCCCGGTCGTTGGGGTTGCTGCCGCCCGGATCAATAGTTAGAACCCCAGCGACCCGCGGAAAATGCCCGGTCGCTGGGGTTGCTGCCCTCAGGAAAGACATGAAAGAACCCCAGCGGGTTGCCCAGATGGGCAGCTCGCTGGGGAGAAAATAAATATACGATAAATCAAATGCTTAGAAGTCGATGTCCAAGTCGTAATAGCAGGCTGTGAGAACCTTCTCCATCTCCTCCTGGGTCGGCTTGCGCGGATTGGTGAGCGTGCAGGCATCACCGATAGCGCGCTCCGCGATGCCGGCAAGTCTCTCTTTGAAGACTTCCTCCGGAACAAAGCCCTGCTCTGTCGGATAGGAATCCGGGCCGTAGTTCTTGATGCAGTGCGGGATATTGAGCTCGTCGTTCATGTGGCGAACCTCGGCGATGAGGGAAGCCACCTTCTCGTCATCCGTCGTTCCTGCCAGATGCATATAGTCAGCGATCACAGCATATCTCTTCTTAGCTTCCGGATCAGCTGCGTTATAAGCGATGACCTTGGGCAGATACATGGCATTCGCTGCGCCGTGGATAATATGAGCGCCATAGTCAGCAAAGACAGCACCCGTCTTATGAGCCATGGAGTGGACAATGCCGAGAGATGCATTTGAGAATGCCATACCTGCAAGACACTGCGCGTCGTGCATAGCGTCGCGGGCTTCCATGTCGCCGCCGTAAGACTTGATCAAATTGGCCTGAATCATCTCGATGGCGTGAATTGCGCAGGCATCCGTATAAGGATCATGGGCTGTAGAGACATACGCCTCAATCGCATGGGTCAGAGCGTCCATACCTGTGTGAGCGACAAGCTTCTTGGGCATGGTCTCTGCCAGGGTCGGGTCGACAATGGCGACATCCGGCGTGATGTTGAAGTCAGCGATCGGATACTTTGTACCCTTCTCATAATCTGTGATGATCGAGAAAGCGGTAACCTCTGTAGCGGTTCCGGAGGTGGAGGAAATGGCGCAGAACTTAGCCTTATTTCTGAGCTTCGGCAGTGCGAAGACCTTGCACATATCCTCGAAAGTGATGTCAGGATACTCATATTTGATCCACATAGCCTTGGCAGCGTCGATTGGAGATCCACCACCCATGGCGACGATCCAGTCGGGCTGAAACTCTTCCATGACCTTGGCGCCTCTCATGACAGTGTCGACGGAAGGATCGGACTCGATGCCTTCAAAGAGCTTGACCTCGAAGCCGGCTTCCTTCAGGTACTCTTCTGCCTTCTGCAGGAAACCGCCGCGCTTCATGGAGCCGCCGCCGACGCAGATGATGGCGCGCTTGCCCTCCAGGTTCTTGAGCTCCTCCAGAGCTCCCTTGCCGTGGTAGACGTCTCTGGGTAATGTAAATCTTGCCATGATAAATGCCTCCTTGAAAATAATTTTATAACTTTATGCCTTTGGAAAATAAGCATAAAGAAAAATACATAGTATATTTGCTGAGCTTCGTATCTATTATCGCATCAGTATCTGACAAAATCAACCAAAAGAAAGTGAAAATTTATTGACTACTTCGTGTGAATAGAACGAACTTGCATGTTCCTCTTTTTGTGAATTCATCATTTTCATGGATGGGAAAGAATCAGAGTGAGGGTCGCTGGGGTTGGGAGGATCGATCCGAAGAGAAGGAATCTTCTCCAACCCCAAATCCGTGCACTTCCTCCATTTCCGGGGAGTCCCTCATCGCAAACACGTCAAACTTTTGCGTCTTTGACCATGCGGGCGAGGACGCGGGCGGCATTTCTCTTCAGCTGTTCGAGGGTTACGCGGCCTTCATCGAGGCCGGCTTTCAGCTTCTTCATGTCGGCGGCGGAGCCGGGCATAAAGAGGTCGTTGCCGGCGGCCGCGACGAGGGCCGGATCGGGCATGCCGTACCTGGCGTCGGAAGCCAGCATGCCGGGGGTGACCCAGTCGCTCATGACGAGTCCCTTAAAGCCGAATTCACCGCGCAGGATGCCGTCGATGAGCTCCTTTCTCTCTGAGGTGTGGGTGCCATTCAGGAGGTTGTAGGATGTCATGACCGCATGGGGCTGCGTCTCCTTCACGCAGATCTCGAAGCCTTTGAGGTAGATCTCGCGCATGGCGCGCTCACTCACGCAACTATTGGACGTGTAGCGGCGGTACTCCTGGTTGTTGGCCGCAAAATGCTTGATGGTCGTTCCGCAGCCCGGATGACCCTCAACGCCGCGCGTGATGGCTGCAGCCATGGTGCCCGCAATGAGCGGATCCTCGGAGTAATACTCGAAATTCCTACCGCACAAAATGCTCCTGTGGATGTTAAGTCCCGGCGCCAGCCAGAGCTGGACGCCGAATCTCTCCATCTCCTCTCCCACCATGTCGCCGAGCTTTTCCGCCAAAGACACATCGAAGCTCTGCGCGATGGCCGTTCCGATAGGAATCGCCGTGCAGTACTGGTGCCTGATCTGTGCATCCTTAGGCGGCTTTGCCCCCGGCAGATGCTCCATCGCCTTCTTGACAAAATCCGGCAGAAGCCAGGTCATAAATCCCGGCAGGGCACTTCCGGCGGCCTTCTTCTCCCCGTCCTTCGTCACATAATAATCTTTGGCCAGCCTCAGTCCTGCCGGCCCGTCCGCCATGATAAGCCCGGGCAGACCCTTCGAAGCATAGAGATTCGTCGTCTCGCCCGCGGCACCCGGCACAGTCTGCGCCGCATTTCCGACAACCGAGGCCATACCCGTCTTTTCCTTATAGAGCCCCATGTTGAGCCTGAGGATCGCATCCTCGGGGAACCTGTCGAGCTTCCTGTACATTTTCTCCTCAACATCATCGGCGAATTCAGCCGCCTTGGGAGTGTCCTCCGTCAGGTCCGCTGGATCAAGCGTAAACTCCGGGCAGGGGACATTTTCATCCTGAGGAAAATGCCCATTTTCCGGGACGAAGTCTTTGAAGTCGGGATCACCTAGGACATGCGGAGAAGTGCGGACGCAGACACTTTCTTCCAGATGGAAAATGGCCGCTCGCACGGTATGCCGGCTGTCGCTGCCGACCCGGAGGATGTAGTCGCCGGCCTCGAGGACATAGGCTTCTTTGGCTGTGTCGTAGGAGGCGAGGCTTGTCATGCTGAATGTCACCTCGACGGAACCGCTCTCTCCCGCTGCGATCTCCGCGGTCTTTGCGTAGCCGGCCAGCTTCTGATAGGGCTGGTCCAGGTCACCCGTCGGGCAGGAGACATAAGCTTCGACGATCTCGCGACCCGGGAAGGAGCCGGTGTTTGAAGCTTCCACAAGGACAGTCACCTGATTTTTGTCGAGCTTTACGTCCTTCACCTGGTCGCTGAAATCCGTGTAGGTGAGGCCGTAGCCAAAGGGGTAAAGGGGCTCGACACCCACGCTGTCGTAGTAGCGGTAGCCGACGTAGACGCCCTCCTTGTAGAGCGTGTCGTCTGGGTCGCCGAAGGTGCCCACAGCGGGCAGGTCATCTGCTTTTGCCCAGGTTGTGGCAAGCTTGCCCGAGGGATAGGCCCTGCCCAGGAGAATGTCCGCGAGGATGGTGCCCGTGTTGGCGCCCAGCTGGGACAGGAGCAAGATGTTCTTCACGTCTTTCACGAGGGACAGGTCCACCGGTCCGCCGACGTTGAGGACAAGCATGAACTTGTCGTACAGTTCATTTAGAGCCAGAATGTCGTGGAGCTCCGTCCGCGTGAGGAGAACGTCGCCCGGCACCATCTGGCGGTCCGAGCCCTCGCCGGAGATTCTCGACAGGACGTAAATGGCCACGTCCCCCTCTCCTTCGAGCGGAATGTCGTAGTCCGGCTCCGGCATGACGGCGCCCATGGCATAGAGGAAAATGGACATCTTAGAAGCTCTGGCCTCTTCACGGATCTGCTTTTTAAAGGCCTCCATGGCCTCCTCGCGGACCCTGTCGTAGGCGTTCAGCCACTTTTCCGTCGTTACATCGAAAGCTGCCGTGAGCAGACCGTCCTCGATGGAGACAGCGTGGTACATGTTGACTTCCCCGGAACCTGTGCCGCCGTAGACCGTGTTGCGGGCGCCATTTCCATAGAGCGCCACTTTGCAGGACCCGTCGAGCGGGAAGCTGCCGTCTTTTTTGAGGAGGACCGTGCATCCCGGCGCCAGATTTCTCACAAGGTCAGAATGTTCCATCTCATAATTATCCATGTTTTGCTCTCCCTTCTTGTCATCACATTTGTCACTCTTGGAAGCTCTTGTCTATCTAAGAATACATCTATTTGTGCAGTTTCACAAGAAGTTTGATCACTTTCGCTGCTCTCATTGGTTAGAGGGTTACTGTTCACGGGTGGGTCACTTCGCCGCTTCGCACAAAGGCCTTCTTCCTTCACTTAGTAATTTTCGCCGCAAAAGCAGGCGGCGAAAATCGAATGCGCTCCGGAAGAAGGCCTTTGTGCTCCGCGCCGGGGTGCCCCGTGAACTGTAACGTTAGAGGGCTACAGTTCACGGGTGGCGCGGATCTCCGAAAAAACACTTCCTCATCGACGGAGCAGCTTCGCTGATTCGTCAGTGAGGAAGTGTTTTTATTAGAGGCATCTACCTACTCGGAGCAGTTAGGAAAATTTAACTGCTCCGAGCAGATAAGGAAGTCTAACCGCGGGCTTTCATCTCGCGGTAGTCGCGGTACTCGGCGGCGGACATGCAGACCATACCGATGTCGGTCTTGTAGAGATTGCGGTGGCTGATATCGTCCCATCCCTCGGGCTTTGTACCGGTCATCATGGAGGTCAGCTCTTCTTCGGTGATCATCTGGCCGGGAACGAGGCACAGCTCGTCGACAAGGGTGTCCGGGATTTCGCGGTAGACCTTCTCCCCGCCGTCATCGAGGACGAGGCAGCATTTTAAGACGGCGTCGTCGGCCAGCTCCTCACAGCCGTAGTCTGCCTCTGTGATGTCAAGAATGGTGTACTTCATTCGTCCAGGGCCTCCAGCATCTGCTGCGGGTTGTCGGCCGCCTTGACTTTACCCATGGCCTTGATGATGGTTCCCTCCTCGTCGATGAGGTAGGTTGTCCTCACGACGCCCATGGAGACTTTGCCGTAGTTCTTCTTCTCCTTCCAGACGTCGTACATCTCGATCACCTGGTGCTCAGGATCCGAGAGAATCGTAAACGGCAGGGAGTATTTTGTCTCAAAGTTCTTGTGGGACTTGACGCTGTCCTTGCTTATGCCGAGCACAACTGCCCCCTTCTCCTGAATCTGCGGATATCTCTCCGCGAAGCCGCAGGCCTGTTTTGTACAGCCCGCCGTGTTGTCCTTGGGATAGAAGTAGAGAATTACCTTCTTGCCTCTGTACTCACTCAGTGTGTGCTCATCCCCGTTCTGATCCGGAAGCGTAAAGTCCGGCGCCTTGGTTCCAACCTCAAGCAAAATCGTCATCCTTTCTGTGTTTTATTTTTTGTATAGTACTCTGTTCTATTCTATGGAAAAGTAAACAACTATTCTTATTATAGCACGGCAAAGGGCTCATGAATACACTCACCCGCCATACATGTTGGCTCAACAAGGCAGTTGGGTTACTGTTCACGGGTGGGTCACTTCGACGCTTCGCACAAAGGCCTTCTTCCTTCACTTAGTCACAATCATTTAGATTTCTGTACATATGTATCGGGTATACGGATTTTTAACCATA
>OMTP01000272.1 GCA_900313955.1 uncultured Lachnospiraceae bacterium
TGAGCCGAGGAGGACATGTTTTTCTCGAAGCAAAAGTGCCCTCCTGAACAGTTACGAAAAATCCTTGTATTCTCTTTTCTTCTTTTTCCTGTACGCAATGTACCCTGCAAAACCGCTGAGAGCAAATGCAGCTTCATACGGCTCGTTGTTCGTCTTGACGCCTACGTCGATGGTGACTGGCGTCGAGGGCTGAGGAGTAAAATTCATCTCCATCTTCATATTGGACTCCCACATACCGCGCTCCATATAATAGACGGTCAGGTGGTGGGTGACAGTCGGATCGTACTTCGTCTCGCCGTCCTTCGTGACCGTCAAACCGCTCAGTGCGCTGCTCACGCTGAGTGTCTGGCCTGTGACGTCAGAAGACCCTGTCCCGGTATCAGTCTTGGGGCTTATGCCGCTCACATATTTGACCTTGCTCAAATAAGTACTCTGATGCGGGACATGCTCCCAGTCCGAAGATCCAAATTTCACATAATCGTAACTCGTATCTGCGAGTGCAAAATTGATCGCTCCGTCGACACGGCCATGGTCGCCGCCCATATCCAGAACAAGTTTTCCGTCCACCTCGACCCATATGTCATCGTCACCGGAGAACTTGAAGACCTGAGGAACTTCTTTGCCGTCCTTAACAATCGTACCTTTCTCATTTAAGGTAAATGGAACATCGATCACGGCACCAAAGCCATAGTTGTGTTGATTCGCTTTCTTTGTGCCATCTGCAGTCGTATCATCGAGCGGGAAGAAGCCATACGTGTTGGAGACACCTGACGTCTCGCCCGAAGAATTAACATTCATGGACCATCTCTGGTTGCCTGTATTCTTCAGATAATAAGAGCCACCATCTGTCGCCAGATGAACTGTGTCACTCGCGCTGTCGAAGACATAGTAGTCCGATCCCACCTGGTCAGAGCCACCACTTTTCGCTGCGTATTCTGTCGTCTTGTACATAGGGAAGCTGACATTTTTATAGACATTGGCCAGCTTGGCATGCTTACTGTTGTTTTCAGTCAGGAAGGACTCATTAAAAAATGTGCTCTTCACGTCAGAGGCATCCATGAGTCCCTGTGTGGCGTAGTTATAAAGTCCAGTTGTGTGAACATCAGAAACTACACTACTCGCACTGGAACCTGTATGTGGGTTCGAGTTATTGATGGCGTAAAATGTACTTCCCGGGCTGTCACTTGTATTTCCCATAAGTCCCAGTGTCGTTCCGATTTCGGAAAATGCAGTTCCCCAGTAATGAGTGCTGTCATACGAATAGGAACCGTTTGACCCGTAATCCTGGTAGTACTTGGGCTGAAAATGTCCTGTGTACATAGGATAAGAAATGCTGTTGGTCCTATAATAGTCACTCAGTGCCTGATTAAATTCACGGAAAATGACCCAGTTGCGATGGGATCTGCCATCTGCTCCCTGATAGGAGGCGCGGCTCTTGCCGTTCAGCTCATAGTCGGAGAGATAGTCATAGAAAGTAGATGTTACGTTGAAGACCTCCTTATTCTCTGCGTTTGTCTCTTTATCACCGTCTTTAGGCATAGTACCAGAATCGCTGTTTGTCGCAGGGACGGCATCCGTATGATCCTCAGCCTTTCTCGTCTGCCATGCTTCACCCCAGTAACCGCCGCGATCGCTGCCCGTGTAGACGACATCATCTCCTGTGTCTGCGTAGAAGCAGGGAGTTGTCAGATCATCGGGAATAGTAAGGCAGTCTGTCTTGTAGTTGCTTGAGTTTGCAAAGTAAACCTGTGTTGTGCCAGCGGGAAGATCTGTACTGTTAACATAGATATCATTCCATGTTCCGGTCACATTTCCGGATGCAGTGGTTGGCGTCATAGTTCCATTTCCGAGATCAGTTCCTTCAGAATTTTTCGCATACCATTTGATTGTTCCATCCGACTTGGGAATAGACATCGATGTATTCCTGGTATCATTGGAGCTATACTGCAACTTGGAAAATGTGGCGTCGTAATAGACCGTCGTGTAGGTAGTATAAACCTTCACATCAGCTGTCGCACTCGTCACGATATCACTGCCGTTGTAGAGAGAGGCCGTCAGTGTTGTCGTACCAGCTTTAAGACCAGTGACAGAAGCTGTGAGAGCAGACTTGCTGCTAACATCTGCCGTCTCAGGATCGACCGTCGCGATTGATGAATCAGTAGTTGACCAGGTAATCTTATCATAGGTGAATGTCTTGCCCGTGTTGAGATTGAGGGTTGCAGTGATTGGTGTTCCATTTTTCAGATTAATCGTTACGTGCGAAGGAGTGATCCAGCTGTCTTTGGCCAGCCTTAAAGTGTAATCGTCAATCGTCTTGGGAAGATCAGATGAATGGATAGACCACGCTTTTTGCTTATTCCCGCCATCCTCACTAACCGAATAACCTTCCAGATAGTAAATATTCCCATCCTCAACAGACGTGAGACTTTGGGTCTGCTCCAGGTAATCTGCATTGTTATACTTCCAGCCATTATTAGCGCTGTAATTATATGCATAGGATCGTATCACTATGCCATCCGCATCAGCCGGGATGGTCGCCTTGAAAACTTTGATCTCAGCTGTATTGTTCGAGCTGTCAACCGTCTCGAACTCCCCCTCGACCTGCGTCATGGGGATCTTTGCCGGAGTAAGACGATTGGCAGAATCTGTGCTGTAATAATATACAGAAAATGTATCCCCCTGCCAGCTGGGGTAATTATTGATCGACTTCACCGCCCAGAAGTAAATGGTCTTGCCATTCGACACAGACGCTGCTTTCCTGATCACCTTTCTATTTTGGGCGATTCCATTTTCCGAGACGCTCTCCGTTGGTGTGGGAGTGATTTCAGATTCCTTTGTCGCCGGAGTTATGATTTCATTCTTCGATACTGTCTCCGTCGGCGTCACCGTCACTTCCGGTGTCGGCGTCTCCGTCACACCGGTCCCCTCTGTGCTTCCTGAACTGGATGAAGCCCACGAAGAAGAACCCGGCGTCGGTGTCGGTGGGCTCGTCACCTCACCTCTTATCTCAATCTTCTCAGCTGCGGGTTTTCTGTATCCTGCTCCGTCAGCATAGACCACCTCATCATCGATATAGAAGGCCTCATTTCCATCGGATGTCTTCGTGATGACCTCGTCGCTCCAGGCTGTGCCATTTTCCTGAACCGTCTTGACAACATACCTTTCCTCGTCGTCGACTTTGATGAGCAGAGTGCGGTGAAGAGGGTTGGAGGGAACATTTTCCGGATCCATACCTTCGAAGTATGAAAATGCGATGTAAGACCAGCTCTCCGGGATGGATGCTCTGTAGATCCTGTCTCCGCTGGTGTCGACACTTCCCGTGTCCTCCATGCGGACTTCTTCCTCGCCTGCATCCTTCCCGTCCCCGGCAAATGCGTACTCGTACCCGCTCGTGGGCTCTTTCATGTGCTGAACCCAGATGCTGCTCTCATTGGCCGTGCTGCTGCCTGCATCCTCCGCATTCCAGAGGCTGTTGCCGCTGACGGTCCGGTCGACAAAATAGATGTCGCGGGTCGCGGTCACGGCATTTTGAGAGACAGATGCCGAAGCAGATGAATCGTACGTCTCTCCAAAAGTCAGACAGGGAACGGCCAGGACAAACGTGAGCGCCACAGCAAGCACTAGAGCTGTCATGCTGCGGAAACGCTTCATCGTCCCGTCATAGAAAAAAGCGAGAATATTCTGTTTTGGATTCCGTCTGTCCATCTTACATGCTCTCCAGATAGTACAGAAAAGGAGCCAGTCACCTGCCCCCTCAAAATTCATTCACGTTCCTGTATACGCTGACGCCTCCCCCACGGCAGCCCTCAAAAAGCCAGCGGAGCATCGGCACATATATAAACAAGTTCTACATGTATTCTATCATAAAGGCCCAGGAAGAGCAACAAAAACGGTCACACGAGTCAAAAAACAAGTGCTCCGGTTACTGTTCACGGGGGGTCACTTCGCCGCTTCGCACAAAGGCCTTCTTCCTTCACTTAGTAATTTTCGC
>OMTP01000170.1 GCA_900313955.1 uncultured Lachnospiraceae bacterium
ACTTCCTCCGCGGCCACCCCTCAAAGGTCCACTTCGGAAGTGCTTTTTTATCGCACCTTCGTCAGGCCTGCTGAACAGTTACGCGAGATTAAAAAATGACTAAGGGGTGTCCATGGCAGCAAGCAGGAAGACACAGACAAAATCAGGAAAAAGATCAAATTCGAAAAAGAAAACAAGTCAGACAAAAGCAAATAAGAAGACAAAAGATACGGCAAAGAGCGGGATCGGCCTTGAGATCGGGCTGACCTTGCTCCTTGCCGTCTCCATCCTCATAGGTCTCGGAAATGTGGGACTGTGCGGAGCCGTCGGCGACCGCTGGTCGGACGCGCTTTTCGGTATATTCGGCCTCGCAGAGTACATTTTCCCCTTCCTTCTCTTCTTTGGAGCTGCTTTTTATCTGGCGAACAGACGCAATCCGGAGATCGGCCAGAAGATGGCCGGTCTTTGTTTGATGCTCATTTTCCTGTGTGCTTTTCTTGAACTTCTGACGCAGGGATATTCATCGGGCAAAAAGATGGTTCAGTATTTTCGCGTCTCCTCCGTCAGGCATACAGGGGGCGGCCTTCTGGGCGGGGGCATCGTCAAACTCTTCGGAGGAGCCTTCGGGCTCATCGGCGCCTATATCCTTGTCTTCGCCGGCCTCATCATTGCGGCCATCGTCCTGACGCAGAAACCTCTCTGGCGGACCATCCGCCACAAGAGCGAAGGGGCAAGGGAGAGAGCCCGCGCCGTGAGCCTTGCAAGAAGGGAAGAAGCGGAGAAAACGACGGCTTCCAAAGAGGAGAAAAAAACTTCGAGGGGGCAGAAGAAAGCTTCCCGCGATGGCGAAAAGGAGCCTGTCTCAGCGAGGGAGGCTTTTGCTGCGCAGGCATCGGATGACACGGTGAGGGCCGACATGTCGATTCTCAGGATCAATGGGGAGCCGCTTGACGGGGGAAGGAGAGCCAATGCGCCCTCTCCCGCGAACCAGGAAGCGCCAGTAAAAGAGGAGAAAAAAGAGGGCGGGTTCCACATCCCTTCTTTCCTTCACAGCGACGCACAGGGCAGGGACAGCTCAAAGGAAGAACCTGACAGAGCACCTGTCAAAGAAGAGGCGCAGGCCATGAAGAGTGTGCCCAGAGAGGCGCAACTTCAGGAAGAAGACGTCAGGAAGGAAGAAGCCAGAAGCGAAGATCCAAAGAAAGAGAAGCGCCAGTCGCCCAAAGAGCAGGCGAAACAGGTGGAGAAGATTGCCCTTGAGATCAGCGACGGCAAGAAAGAGACAGCCGGTTACAGGCTTCCCCCGCTTTCGCTTATGACAAAAGGACAGGGAGAAAAACAGGATTCCCGCCAGTATCTTATGCAGACGGCGGAGAAACTTGAGACGACCCTGCGCAATTTCGGCGTCAACGTCCATGTCGTCAATGTGAGCTGCGGCCCGACAGTCACAAGGTATGAGCTGGCTCCCGAGCAGGGGGTCAAAGTCAGCCGCATCGTCTCCCTGCAGGATGATATCAAGCTCAACCTGGCTGCCTCGGAGATCCGCATTGAGGCCCCGATCCCCGGCAAGGCGGCTGTCGGCATCGAGGTGCCCAACAAGGAGACATCCGTTGTCATGCTGAGAGATCTGCTTGAATCCCAGGAGTTTCAGAAGAGCCGGGCCCGTCTGGCCTTTGCCGTCGGCAAGGACATTGGCGGCCGCCCTGTCGTCACGGATATTGAGAAGATGCCCCATCTCCTCATCGCAGGCGCCACGGGCTCAGGTAAATCCGTCTGCATCAACACGCTCATCGTCTCCCTGCTGGTTAAATACAGGCCGGACGAGGTCAAGATGCTGATGATCGACCCCAAGGTTGTCGAGCTCAAGATCTATGACGGCATTCCCCATCTCCTGATTCCTGTTGTTACGGATGCCAAGAAGGCTGCAGGAGCCCTCAACTGGGCTGTCCAGGAGATGACGAAGAGATATCAGCTCTTCTCAGCCTATCCGGGGATAAGGGACATCAAGTCCTTTAATAAGATGGTTGAGTCCATGAAGACGAAGGGAGAGGCGGACCAGCCGATTCCGGAGAAGATGCCGCGCATCGTCATCATCGTCGACGAACTGGCGGACCTCATGATGGTCGCTTCGAGCGAGGTGGAGGACGCCATCTGTCGCCTGGCCCAGCTGGCCCGCGCAGCCGGGATTCACCTGATCATCGCCACCCAGCGACCGAGCGTCAATGTCGTCACAGGCCTCATCAAGGCCAATATGCCCTCGAGAATCGCTCTTGCCGTCACAAGCGGCGTGGACAGCCGTACCATTCTGGATATGAATGGTGCGGAGAAGCTTCTGGGCAAGGGAGATATGCTCTTCTATCCTCAGGGCTATCCAAAGCCTGCCCGCGTCCAGGGCGCTTTTGTGTCCGATGAAGACATTAACGCCCTTGTGAAATTTTTAACTTCACAAGGCACGGATGAGGAGTATAATAAAGAAGTCGAAGAGGAAATTGTCAATACAATTGCAATGAATCCCGTGGCGTCTTCTTCAGGCGGAGAGGAAAGAGATGAATACTTCGCCGATGCGGGAAGACTGATCATTGACAAGGACAAGGCTTCCATCGGTATGCTCCAGAGAGCTTTTAAGATTGGCTTCAACAGAGCGGCCAGAATTATGGATCAGCTGGCAGATGCAGGCGTTGTCGGCCCCGAGGAGGGGACAAAACCACGCAGGATTCTCCTCAAGAATGAAGAATTTGAAGAGCTTCTCAAGACTTTATCTTAAATGAACTGTAACGATTCAGGAGGATGGCGGCAGTGCGTGTTTGCAAAGCACTTTCTCCGCGGCTCTACGCTCCGCTTCGGTCGGCGCTATTCGAACGTCCACTGGACGTTCAGCGCCCCCTCAAAGGTCCACTTCGGAAGTGCTTTTCAATCACTCACTCGCCAGCGGTCCTGAACAGTTACATGACCTGTAACGATTCAGGAGGCTGTTCGTCCTGAAATGTTACCATGACCTGTAGCGGAGTTTGTATTCTCATGAAATGTCCGAATTGCGGGGCGGAGATTCCCAAGAATGAAGTTGTCTGCCCGATCTGCGGCTATGGTCTGCAGTTAGTCCCTGACTACAATACTGTCGACTCCATGCTGCATGAGAAGGAGAAGAAGGAAAAAGAAGAAGAAGAAAAAAAGCAGAAGGTCCTCCGGGAGGCAAAGAAGAGCAAGCGGATCAGCAAGTCTTTCGTCATCGGCAGAACGATTCTGGTTCTGGTCCTGACGGGAGTGATCGGCGGCTCATTTGTCTACCTCATCCGGGAGAGAGCCTCCCGGGATCCCTTCGTCCTCAAAAGCGATACGGAGCGCCTGATAAGCGCAGGCAGGTATGAGGAGGCCGGGAAAAATCTGGATATCCTCATCAGCATGGACGGCAATGCGGATGACCTTGTTCTGCTCAGGGCCCGGGTCCTCATAAAAGAGGAAAAATCCAAAGAAGCGGAGGAGCTGCTTCTTCATCTTCTGGATCAAAACCCTCTCTATGAGGAAGCCGGGGAAGAACTCATGGAGCTCTATATCGCCGGGGGCAATTCTGACGAGGCGGCGGCCTTCCTCAAAAAGAGCACCAATGAGACGCTCAGAGAAAAATATTCCGATTACCTGCCCATGGCGGTTTCCTTCTCTTTAATGGATGGGACCTATCCTGAAGGAACCCGTCTCCGGCTGAGCGCGGATGGCGGAACCATCTACTATACAACGGATGGCAGCGACCCGGATGAGACGAGCGCTGCCTATCACGGAACGCCGCTTGTCCTTCGGGTCGGCGACAATGTCGTCAAGGCCGTGTGCATCAACTCCCGGGGAGTGGCGGGGGAGATTGTGACCGGGACGTTCACGATAAAATCCGAAGCCCCGGCTGCTCCCGACATCACGCCCGAGTCGGGCAGTTATGAGGCAGGCTCACAGAGAATCCGCGTGAGTTCTTCTGTGAGTGGAACGATTTACTATACATTTGATGGAACACCTACGGTAGAGAGCACTGTCTACGACGGCCCGGTCTATATGCCGAAGGGTACCCATATAGTTTCAGCGATTGTGATTGACGCCGATGGAGAGACAAGTGAAGTCGCCAGCCGCACATACAATGTCAGCTGAAAGAAAAGCCGCCTGAGAAGTGGCAAAGATCCCACCAGAATAATAGGAGGACAGATATGTACAAAATTGTATCGAAGACACAATTGAGCGCGGTTGTCTGGGAGATGGTCGTCGAGGCGCCTCTCCTCGCTTCCCACTGCGCACCAGGTCAGTTTCTGATTGTCAAGAAGGATGAGGCCGGTGAGAGAATCCCACTGACCATCTGTGATTATGATGCGGAGAAGGGAACCGTCACGATTGTGTTCCAGCCGATCGGCGTCTCTACCCTGAAGTTCCTGGAGCTTGAGGCCGGGGATTCCTTTATGGATGTCGTAGGACCTCTTGGAAAGCCGTCTGATATTCTCTCCATGTCTGAGGAAGAACTTCACACAAAGAAATTCCTCTTTGTGGCCGGAGGCGTCGGCACAGCGCCCGTCTATCCCCAGGTCAAGTGGCTCCATGAGCGCGGCATTGATGCAGACGTCATCATCGGAACCAGAACCCATGACCTGCTCTTCTACGAGGATAAGATGAAGGAAGTGGCAGGCCACGTCTACGTCACTACGGATGATGGCTCCTACATGCACAAGGGCGTCGTCACAAGCGTGATCGACGAGCTGGTTGCCGAGGGCAGACACTATGATCACTGCGTCGCCATCGGTCCTATGATCATGATGAAATTCTGCACTCTGACCACGAAGAAATACGGAATTCCTACCATTGTCAGCATGAACCCGATTATGGTCGACGGAACGGGCATGTGCGGCGCATGTCGACTGACTGTCGGCGATGAGGTCAAGTTCGCCTGCGTCGACGGTCCGGAGTTCGACGGATTTAAGATCAACTGGAATGAGTGCATGAAGCGCTCCCAGATGTACAAGACGCAAGAGGGCGAGGCTAAGCTTGCCTATCTCGAGGGCGCATCCCACCACGGTGGATGCGGCAACTGCTGATCGATAAAAAGGAGAAAAATCCATGGCCGATATGTTAAAGAAAGTTCCTGTAAGAGAGCAGGACCCAAAAGTACGTGCAACCAATTTTGAAGAAGTCTGCTACGGCTACAACGAGGAAGAGGCAGTCGCTGAGGCAGAAAGATGCCTCAACTGCAAGAATCCCAAGTGCGTGCAGGGATGTCCGGTCGGCATCCACATCAATGAATTCATCTCTCATGTCAAGGACAGAGATTACGCCGGCGCTTATCAGGTGATCTCCCTGTCCAGTTCCCTTCCGGCCATCTGCGGCAGAGTCTGTCCGCAGGAGACGCAGTGTGAAGGAAAATGCATCCGCGGCATCAAGGGCGAGGCTGTCTCCATCGGCAAGCTGGAGAGATTTGTCGCTGACTGGGCCCGTGAAAATGGAATTAAGCCGGAACCCGCCAAGGAGAAAAATGGCCACAAGGTCGCTGTTGTCGGTTCCGGTCCTGCAGGACTTACCTGCGCAGGTGATCTGGCGAAGATGGGCTACGATGTCACCATCTACGAAGCTCTTCACAAGGCAGGCGGCGTTTTGTCCTATGGCATCCCGGAGTTCCGTCTCCCCAAGGACAAGGTTGTCGCAAAGGAAGTGGAGGGCGTCGAGGGTCTGGGCGTCAGGATTGAGACCGACACCATTATCGGGCGCACCGTTTCCGTCGATGAGCTCATGACAAAGATGGGCTATGAGGCCGTCTTCATCGGCTCCGGTGCAGGTCTTCCCCGCTTTATGAACATCCCCGGCGAGACAGCCAACGGCGTCTTCTCCGCCAATGAGTACCTGACCCGCAACAACCTCATGAAGGCTTTCCGCGATGACTACGACACCCCGATCTACAAGGGCAAGAAGGTGGTTGTCGTCGGCGGCGGCAATGTCGCTATGGACGCAGCCAGAACAGCTCTTCGTCTCGGCGCTGAGGTTCATCTGGTCTATCGCCGCTCTGAGGCTGAGCTTCCGGCCCGTGCCGAGGAAGTCCACCATGCCAGGGAGGAGGGCATCATCTTTGATCTCCTCACCAACCCGGTCGAGATTCTTACCGACGAGAATGATTCCGTGAGAGGAATCCGCGTCATCAAGATGGAGCTGGGTGAGCCGGATGCTTCCGGACGCCGCCGTCCTGTTCCGGTTGAAGGATCTGAGTACGAGATGGAGTGCGATGCGGTGATCATGTCCCTTGGCACTTCTCCGAACCCGCTCATCTCTTCGACGACGGTCGGACTGGATGTCAATAAGAGAAAGTGTATTATTGCGGATGAGGCAGACGGCAAGACGACCAAGGATGGCGTCTATGCCGGCGGCGACGCTGTCACGGGCGCTGCGACTGTCATTCTTGCCATGGGTGCCGGCAAGGCCGGTGCGCGCGGCATTGACGCATTTATCAAGAGCAAAGAGGCGTAATGCCATGAAGACGGGCTGCAGTGCTTTTTCTCCTGCAGCCCCGTTTTCGTATTCCAGTGATGCGGCCGGCACGGCCTCTGGGTCGTGCCGGGGCTGTCCTGTATTGTTAAGGTTGATCCAAAGAGCAAAGGTATGACGATAAAGATTATCTGTGCCGGAAAAGTGAAGGAAAAGTACTTCCGGGACGCGATTGATGAGTACAGCAAACGCCTGAGCCGGTACACTAAACTGGTCATCGAAGAGGTGGCGGATGAGAAGACGCCAGAGAATGCCTCAGAGCATGAGGAGACCCTCATTAGGGAAAAAGAGGGAGAGCGCATGCTGAAGAGGATCGCCCCGGGCGACTACTGTATCGCTATGACGATTCCCGGCAGGGCATACTCGTCCCCACAGATGGCTGCCCACCTGGACCGCCTCATGGGAGAAGGAAAGAGCAGCATCGCCTTCATCATCGGCGGCTCACTGGGCTTAAGTGATGAAGTCATCCGTCGAGCGGACGAGGAGATGAGCTTTTCAAAACTTACTTTCCCCCATCAGCTCATGCGAGTCATCCTGCTCGAGCAGATCTACCGCTCCTTCCGCATCATTCACCACGAGCCATACCACAAGTAAGAAATGTGAGTCTATGACGATGTGCTTTTCCGGAGGCCGCACCGCATGCCGGAAATATAGAACAAGAGGGGCTGCGCACGACCCCGAAAGAATACGTGCGGGAAAGGCAGGGTATAGAACCCGGATGACAACAGAGAAAGAAATCGAACTCCCGGCTCAGCATGAGCGCAACATCTTCGGCGACCTCGACTGCCATGTCAAAAAGATCGAGAAATCCCTCGGAATTATGGTCATAGGGAGAGACGGTCAGGTCCGCATCTCCGGTGAAGAAGAAGACGTGAACAGAGCCGAGCGCCTCTTCTCCATGCTCCTTGCTCTCTCGGAGAGGGGAAATCTGATTACAGATCAGAACATCGACTACTCCCTCTCCCTCTTAAAGGAGAGCCGCGAGGCGGAAATGGTAGAGATTGATAAAGACCTCATCATCCACACCATGAGCGGCAGGCCCGTCAAACCCAAGACCCTGGGCCAGAAGAAGTACGTTGACTCCATCCGGTCCAAGATGATCACCTTTGGCATTGGTCCGGCCGGCACCGGCAAGACCTATCTGGCTATGGCTATGGCCATCCGCGCCTTCCGCGATGAGGAGGTGTCGCGCATCATTATGACCCGTCCTGCCATCGAGGCAGGAGAGAAGCTGGGATTTCTTCCGGGCGACCTGCAGAGCAAGATCGATCCCTACCTTCGCCCCCTCTATGACGCCCTCTATGAGATTATGGGTGCCGAGAATTTCATGAAGAATACAGAGAAGGGCCTCATCGAAGTAGCTCCCCTCGCCTATATGCGAGGCCGCACTCTGGATAACGCCTTTATCATTCTCGACGAGGCCCAGAACACGACGCCTTCCCAGATGAAGATGTTTCTCACCCGAATCGGCTTTGGATCCAAAGTTGTCATCACCGGCGACCGCACGCAGAAGGATCTGCCGGGCGGCACGACGAGCGGCCTCGATGTCGCTTTCCGGGTGCTGAATAAGATCGACGAGATCGGCTTCTGTGAGCTCACGAGCAAGGACGTCGTCCGCCATCCGCTCGTTCAGAAGATTGTCGAGGCCTATGAGAACTATGAGAAGCACGAAAATAGAGCCAGGGAAGAGGCATCCCGCATTCCGGCGCCCCGTGTGCGGAACAGCCGCTACTCGAGGAGGTGAGGATATGGTCACAGTTGATATTACCTATGATGGAGATGACCTCGATGAGATCCTTGACTTCGATTATGAAGCTGTCGCGGGAGAAGTCATTGATGAGATTTTAAGTGAAGAGAACTGTCCCTACGAGGCGGAGGCCAATCTCCTTCTCATGGGCCCGGAGGAGGTTCATGAGATCAATAAGAGCGAGCGCGGCGTGGACCGGACAACGGATGTGCTGTCCTTTCCCATGGTCGCCTACGAGACGCCGTCAGATTTTGCGGAGGCAGAAGCAAAGGAAGCCGACTCTTTTGATCCGGAGACCGGAAACCTCATGCTGGGCGACATCCTCATCAATGTGCAGAAGGTAAAGGAGCAGGCGGAGGAATACGGGCACACGAAAAAGCGCGAGTTCGCTTTTCTCATAGCTCACAGCACCCTGCACCTCCTGGGGTATGACCACATGGTGGAGGATGAAGAGAAGATTATGTTTGCCAGGCAGGAGGCGGTGCTTGCGGCGCTTGGCATCACACGAGATATCAAAGAAGGAGAAGATTAAATGAATATCAGGGAGAGTATCAAGAACAAGCGGAGAATCGTCATCAAGATCGGTTCCTCCTCTCTGGTCCATAAAGAGACCGGAAGGCTCAATCTCCCCAAGATTGAAATTCTGGCCCGCGAAATCGCGGATCTCAAAAATCAGGGCAAGGATGTCGTCCTTGTTTCCTCCGGCGCAATTGCCGTCGGAAAGGCGTTAATGGGGATCGACGTCCTCCATTCTCTCATGCAGAAGCAGGCCTGCGCCGCGATCGGCCAGGTGCGCCTCATGATGATTTATCAGAAATTCTTCTCCGAGTACGGCCAGAACACGGCTCAGCTCCTTCTCACGAAAATGACCATGACCAACGAGGAGGGCCGCATCAATGCCAGAAATACATTTGAGAAGCTCTTTGAGCTGGGCGTCATCCCGATCGTCAATGAAAATGATACAGTGGAGACCTACGACATCCGCTTCGGCGACAATGACCGCCTGTCGGCCATTGTGACGGCCCTTATTCATGCGGACCTGCTCATTCTGCTCTCTGATATCGATGGCCTCTACACGGATGATCCCAGAATGAACCCAAGGGCTGAGTTTATCTCCGAGGTGGACAGCCTCGATGATTCTGTTCTTCAGATGGCCAAGGACAGCACGGGCAGCGGCTTTGGGACAGGGGGCATGGCGACAAAGATCTCCGCGGCGGAGATCGCCACCTCCTCCGGTGCGGACATGGTCATAGGCAACGCCGAGGACTTCCGCATCATTCACCATATCATGGATGGGGAGACTGTCGGCACTATCTTCAGGGCTCACCCGAGAGAGTTCATGATCAGGGATTATCTGGAAAAGATGTAAAGGAGGACGGATCATGACCAAGGATGAAATGAGAAAGAAGGTTCTGGCGATGCGAAAGAGGACGCCGGAACTGATGTTGAAGCAGAGGAGCGGCATTATCTGCCAGACGCTCACACATACGGAGGAGTGGGAGAAGGCCAGGTCCATCTGGACCTATATCTCCCTGCCCGGTGAGGTGGAGACATTTACCTTAATTGAGAAGGCGTGGGAAGCCGGCAAGGAGGTCGCTGTTCCCAAGGTGGAAGGCGATGAGCTCAGCTTCCGGGTCATTGATGACTGGTCGCAGGTCGAGGAGGGATATTTTCATGTGCTCGAGCCGGTGGATCGCCGCATTTCTTTTGAAGAGGATGCACTCCTTGTCATGCCGGGCGTCGCCTTTGACCTCAAGTGCAGCCGTCTGGGCTACGGGCGCGGCTTCTACGACCGCTTCCTTCTTGATCATCCGACCCATCCGACATGCGCTTTGTCCTTTGACTTTGCGCTCTTTGACGAAATTCCGACCGATGAAAAGGACAGAAAGCCCCAGATGGTCATTACAGACAAAAGAATTCTGCGTGTGGACAATAGATGAAGGAGGTGATTCCTATGGAAACTCTGGAAAGGATTGGAAAAAATGCAAAAGCTGCATCTTTTGAGACAGGAAAGCTCAGCACAGCGGTAAAAAATGCGGTTCTGGAGAAAGCCGCAGAGCTCCTTATGGACAATAAAGAGGAGATTCTGGCAGCGAATGCTCTGGATCTGGCGGAGGGGGAGAGAAAAGGAATGTTCTCCGGACTCATGGATCGCCTCCGCTTAAATGAAGAGAGACTGATGGGCATGGCGGAAGGCATGCGGCAGGTCGCCCGTCTCGAGGACCCGATCGGTAGTATCGAGAGATCATGGACGCGTCCCAACGGTCTTCTCATCGGTAAGATGATTGTGCCGCTCGGCGTCATCGGCGTCATCTATGAGGCGCGTCCCAATGTGACAAGCGACGTCTTCTCCCTCTGCTTCAAGACGGGAAATGCCTGCATCCTGAAGGGCGGCAGCGATGCCATCAACTCCAACAAGGCGATTGTCCGGGTTTTGAGGCAGGCGCTTGTCGAGGAAAAGGCTCCGGAAAATGCTCTTCAGCTCATCGAGGACACTTCCCGCGAGACGACGAAAGCCTTTATGCATCTCGACGAGTATGTCAGCCTGCTCATACCAAGAGGCGGCGCAGGACTCATCCGCACTGTCGTGAAGGAGAGTTCCATTCCTGTCATTCACACCGGGATCGGCAACTGCCATGTCTATGTCGATGAATTTGCCGACCTCGCCATGGCGGCGAAGATTGTCTTCAATGCCAAGACGCAGAGAGTCAGCGTCTGCAATGCAGAGGAGTCCCTTCTTGTCCATGAGAAAGTCGCTCCGGCTTTCCTGCCCCTCCTCGAGGAGACTCTGAAGGAGAAGCATGTGGAGCTGAGAGCCGATGAGGCGTCGGCGAAGTATCTCAAAGAGAGCGTCCCGGCGACGGAAGAGGACTGGGGCAAGGAGTATGGGGACTACATCCTCTCTGTCAAGACGGTCTCCTCCCTCGACGAGGCGATTGCCCACATCAATCACTACAACACCGGTCACAGTGAGTCCATCATCACGGAGAATCTGCCGAATGCACAGAAATTTCTCCGCGAGATCGATGCGGCGGCGGTCTACGTCAATGCATCCACCCGCTTCACGGACGGCTTTGAGTTCGGGTTTGGTGCCGAGATCGGCATCAGCACCCAGAAGATGCACGCCCGCGGACCTATGGGCCTTGCTGCTCTTACGAGCTACAAATACATTATTTACGGAAACGGACAGATACGACAGTGACAGAGAAGATTGTTAGGGAAAAAAGTCAGGAAGAAGAAAAGAGGCAGCTCGGGTTCCTGAAGGAGCTGAGCGATTATGTGGAGACCCGTGTGGCGGAAGGACATCCCCGCCCCAGGTCCTATGTGGAGACATTTGGCTGCCAGATGAATGCCAGAGATTCCGAGAAGCTGCGGGGCATTTTATCAGAAGCAGGCTTTCTTGAGACGGAAGACGAAAAAGAGGCGGACCTCATCATTTACAATACATGCACGGTCCGTGAAAATGCGGATCTTCACGTCTACGGCCGCCTGGGAAGGCTTGTCGGCTACAAAAAGAAGAATCCGGATCTTCTGGTCGGCGTCTGCGGCTGCATGATGCAGGAGAAGCAGGTCGTTGATAAAATCAGGAGAAGCTATCCGGTTGTGGATCTGGTCTTTGGAACGCATAATCTCTTCACTTTTCCGGAGCTCCTCCTGCGGACGCTCAGGGGGAAAAAGAGAGTCGTTGAAGTCTGGGATTCCACCGATGAGATGGTGGAGCATCTGCCTGTCCGCAGAAAGTATGCTTTCAAGACCGGCATCAACATCATGTACGGCTGCAACAACTTCTGCAGCTACTGCATCGTCCCCTATGTGAGAGGCCGGGAGAGATCCCGCGAGCCGGAGGCAATTCTGGAGGAGGTGCGCCACTTTGCGGCCGACGGGGTGAAGGAGATCATGCTCCTGGGGCAGAATGTCAATTCCTATGGGAAGACGCTTGAGACGCCCATGACTTTTGCGCAGCTTTTAAGAGAAGTCTGCAGAATCGATGGTATCGAGCGCGTCCGCTTCATGAGCTCCCACCCCAAGGATCTGACTGACGAACTGATCGATACAATTGCGGCGGAGCCAAAAATCTGCCGCCACTATCATCTGCCCGTCCAGTCGGGCAGCGACCGCATTTTAAAGGAGATGAATCGCCGCTACACGCACGCTGCCTATATGGCCAAAGTGAAGAAAATAAGGGAGAAGATCCCCGCCATTTCCATCACGACGGATATCATCGTGGGATTCCCCGGCGAGACCGAAGAGGATTTCGAGGAGACCCTCCGTCTCGTTCATGAGGCGAAGTTTGATTCTGTCTTCACGTTCATTTACTCAAAGAGAACAGGGACGCCGGCCGCTGCCATGCCCGATCAGATCGAGGACGGTGTTGTCCACGAGCGGTTTGACCGCCTCATGGAAGCCGTGAAGGAGGAGGGCGAGACGGCATGCGCCCGCTTTACAGGGCAGACAATGGACGTTCTCGTCGAGGAGGTGAATAAGCGCACGCCGGACCTCGTGACGGGAAGAATCTCTCAGAATCTCATTGTCCACTTCCCTGGAACAGCGGCAGACGTGGGAAAGATTGTGCCTGTGCGTCTTGATGACTGCCGGGGCTTCTACTATTTTGGAACAAGGGCAAACTGACACATGCTGGAAAATATCACGAAAGAAACAAAGGGTCTCTCCCCCATGATGAAGGAGTACCTGACAACCAAAGAAGAGTATGCCGACTGTATTCTCATGTACCGGATCGGCGACTTCTTCGAGATGTTCTTTGACGATGCCCTGACGGTGTCGAAGGAGCTTGAACTCACCCTGACGGGGAAAGAATGCGGCTTATCCGAGAGGGCGCCTATGTGCGGCGTCCCTTTCCACGCCATCGACACCTATGTGACCCGCCTTGTCAACAACGGGCACAAGGTGGCCCTGTGTGATCAGGTCGAGGACCCCAAAAAGGCCAAAGGCCTTGTCAAGCGGGCCATCACCCGCGTCGTCACTCCTGGAACCAATCTCGAGTCCGGAGCGGAGGAGGAAGGCAAAAACAATTACCTCATGTCCATTGTCTGCACCGACAACCGCTTTGGCCTTGCCTCCTGCGATGTGGCGACGGGCGAGTTCCTCATGACGGAGACAGGGGACGCCGGAAAACTCCTCGATGAGATCCATAAGATCGCCCCTTCGGAGATCATCACAAACGAGGCTTTTCAGATCTCCGGAATTGACATCAGCGATATGAAAAATATCAACCATGTCCTCATTGAGGCCATGGATGAGCGATATTTTGAAGAAAAAAGCGCGGAACAGGTCCTCATGGATCATTTCCACGCTTCTTCCATGGAGGGGCTTGGCATCGACGACTATCCCTGCGGCATCTGCGCCGCGGGCGGCCTCCTCACCTACCTCTTTGAGACGCAGAAGACCGATCTCACCCATATTTCCGCCATTCATCCTTACACGGCCGAGGACTACATGCTGCTCGGCACGGCGACCATGCGGAACCTGGAATTGACGGAGACCCTGCGGGAGAAGCAGAAACGAGGATCCCTCCTGGGGGTGCTGGACAGGACGAAGACGGCCATGGGGGCGAGACTTCTGCGCAAGTGGATCGAGCAGCCTCTGATCTCCATGGATAAAATCGTGAGGCGTCAGGATGCCGTGGAGGCTCTTGTGAATCACGAGATTGACGCTGAGGAGATCCGGGAGTACCTGGGTCCCATTTACGACCTTGAGAGGCTGGTCATGAGGATCAGCTACCAGAGCGCCAATCCGAGGGATCTGGTTGCCCTCAAAAACTCCCTTGCCATGCTGCCTTCGATCAAAACGGCCATGAAAGCTCTGCCCGGGGATTACTTTGCCTCCTGCGAGGAAAAGCTGGATCCCTGCCGGGATCTGACCGAGCTCATTGAGAAGGCGATTGTCGACGATCCGCCGCTTGCCATGAAGGATGGCGGCATTATCCGGGACGGCTACAACGCGGAAGTCGACGACTACCGCAAGGCCGGTCACGACGGGAAAAAATGGCTGAGCGATCTGGAGAGCAGGGAGCGTGAGAAGACAGGCATTCATACCCTGAAGGTCAAGTACACCCGTCTCTTCGGCTATGTCATGGAGGTGACCAATTCCTTCAGAGACCAGGTGCCCGATTATTTTGACCGGCGGCAGACCCTGACCGGAGCGGAGAGGTACACGACGCCCGAGCTCAAGGAGCTGGAGGGAAGAATTCTTGGAGCCGAGGAGCATCTGACATCCCTTGAGTATCAGCTCTTTGCAGATGTGAGGGAGAAGATTGCCTCTCAGATGACCAGAATCCAAAGAGCCGCCCGGATCATAGCGGAGATTGATGTTTTGTCCTCCCTCGCCTATGTTGCCCGCCGCAACCATTATAGTAAGCCTGAGATCCGGACGGACGGCGTCATCAGGATTAAAAACGGGAGACACCCGGTCGTCGAGCAGATGATGGACAGGGGCAGTTTTGTTCCCAACGACACGACGCTCGACACCAGGTCCAACCGCCTCAGCATCATTACCGGCCCCAATATGGCCGGCAAGTCTACCTATATGCGTCAGACGGCCCTCATTGTGCTTATGGCCCAGATCGGATCTTTCGTCCCCGCCTCCGAGGCGCAGATTGGTCTTGTCGACCGCATTTTCACTCGCGTCGGCGCTTCCGACGATCTGGCGAGCGGTCAGAGTACCTTTATGGTAGAGATGACGGAAGTCGCCAGGATTCTGAGAAACGCGACGCCTAAGTCCCTCCTGATCCTCGATGAGATCGGCCGCGGCACCTCTACCTTTGACGGCCTGTCCCTGGCCTGGGCGATTACGGAGTACATCTCCGACAGGAAGCTGATTGGAGCCCGCACTCTTTTTGCGACCCACTACCATGAGCTGACGGAGCTCGAGGGCAAGCTGGACGGGGTCAAGAACTACTGCATCGCGGTCAAGGAGAAGGGAGACGGCATCGTCTTTCTCAGGAAGATCGTGCGGGGCGGAGCTGACAAGAGCTACGGCATTGAGGTCGCCCGTCTGGCAGGCGTTCCCGAGGCGGTTCTGACGCGGGCGGAGGAGCTCTCTTTGGAGCTTAGTCAGGCGGACATCACGGAGAACGTCCAGAGCGTTGCCGGCCAGAGAAAGGCCCGTCCCAGGCATTATGATGATGTCGACCTGAGCCAGATGTCCTTTTTTGACACGTCGTCGGATGAGGATGTCCTGAAAGAATTAAAGGGGCTCGACCTGCAGACGCTGACGCCGATTGATGCTTTAAATGAACTCTACCGGCTGCAGAATCAGCTCAACAACCGATGGAAAGGGTAAAAGGACGCATGCAGGAAAAGGAACACAAGATCATCGCTCCGGGCAGCTCACCAGTCGACCTATCTGAGCGGGGACAGGTATCCGCTCAGATGGGCGACGCTGGCGAGAGGGCGGAGCGATTTCAACATAAGATTCATGTCCTCGACGAATCGACGATCGACAAGATCGCTGCTGGCGAGGTCGTCGAGAGGCCGGCCTCTGTGGTCAAGGAGCTGGTGGAAAATGCGATTGATGCGGGGGCGACCCGGGTCAGTATTTCGATTGCTTCCGGGGGCATTACCATGATCCGCATCTCCGACAACGGGAGAGGCATAGCCCCGGAGGATATTCCTTACGCCTTTGTGCGCCACGCGACAAGCAAGATCACGAGCGCAGATGACCTCATGAGTCTTCTGTCCTTTGGCTTCCGGGGAGAGGCACTCTCCAGCATTGCCGCTGTCAGCCGCACCGAGATGATCACCAAGAGGGCGGAGGATCTGACGGCGACCCGCTACTGCATCGAGGGCGGGAGGGAGAGATACCGCGAGGAGATCGGCGCCCCGGACGGAACGACCATCACGGTCCGCGACCTCTTCTTCAACACCCCGGCCCGTGCCAAGTTTCTGAAGACACCCATGACCGAGGCGTCTCATGTGAGCGCCTGCGTCGAGCAGCTCATCCTGTCCAATCCGGAAGTGGCCTTTGAATTGATCGTCAATGGTCAGGTAAAGCTCACGTCCCCGGGAAACGGCAGCGTGAAAGATGCTCTCTACCACATCTACGGCAAGGGCGTGACGCAGAGCCTTCTACCGGTCGATGCGGAGGAAGACGGCATGAAAATCGAGGGCTTTCTGGGGGGCTCTCAGATCTCCCGCGGCAACCGCACCTATGAGAACTACTATGTGAATGGCAGATATGTCAGGAGCCGCCTCATCGCCAGAGCAGTGGAAGACGGCTACACGACGCGCCTCATGCAGCATCAGTACCCCTTCACCTGTTTTTTTCTCACCATTGACGGAAAGAGAGTGGATGTCAATGTCCATCCCTCCAAGATGGAGGTGCGCTTCTCCGACGAGCAGAAGGTCTATGACTTTGTCGTGAGGGCTGTGCGGGATGCGCTTCAGGGCAAGACCATGATCCCGAAGGCAAGTCTTTTTCCGTCCAAAGAGACGGTGAAAGAGGAGACAAAGGCAGCCGCCAGGGAAGAAAAGATCGCGCCTTTTGAGACAAAGGCGGCAGAGATGAGGGAGAGCCGGAAGGATGAGGAAGCTTTGTCCGAGGCAGCGGCACCGCTTTTCCGCGAAACTTCCTCTCCATATAAGACTGAACCAGGCGCATCCCCGGGCTTTCATCCGCTCTCGAATTCCCACGTCAAAGGGACAGAGGAGCAAAACAACCTGCCGGCAAAAGAGAAAGAAACGGAAGTGCCCATGGAGACATCGCTGGCAGAGAACTCCTCCGAAAAAGAGATCTCTCCTTCGGAAAATGATTCAGAGACAGGAGCGCCTGTTGCGCATGCTTCCAATCCGGAAGACAGGCCTGCAGGGGCGCCCGGGGAAAAGGACGGGAAGATGGAGACGGAGCGGGAGCCTGGTGCGGCCACGTACGTCCAGGAGTCCTTCCTTCCGGAATTTATGTCCCAAGAGGCAGCCCCCCTCAGGCGAATTGTCGGCGTTGTCTTTAAGACGTACTGGATCTTTGAATATGAGGGGAAGATGTATCTTATGGATCAGCACGCCGCTCACGAGCGCGTGCTCTTCGAAAAGTTCATGAAGATGTATGAGGAGAGAAAGCTGTCCTCCCAGGAACTTCTGCCCCCCATCATCGTCACCCTGAATATGATGGAGGAGACAAATCTCAAAGCGTATATGCCGGCTTTCGAGGCTCTTGGTTTTGAGATCGAGCCCTTCGGCGGAAGGGACTATGCCGTGCGGGCCGTTCCTTACGATCTGGGCACGATTGATTCCGAGGAGCTCTTTTTAAGTCTCCTCGATTCCCTGGAGACGGGAAACACCACTTTAAACGGCCTCGACATCTATGTCCACCGCGTCGCGACGGAGGCCTGCAAGGCGGCTGTCAAGGGCGGGGGCGAGCTCTCATTTTCCGAGGCGCAGAAATTAATCGACGATCTCATGGAATGCCAGGATCCCTACCACTGCCCGCACGGGCGGCCGACCCTCATTTCCTTCACGGAAAAAGATCTTGAAAAACGTTTTAAGAGGATTGTGTGATGAACGAGAAGATAGAATCGGACTGCCCCCATGAGCAGCCGCAAAGACCTCTGCTTGTGATTGCAGGTCCCACTGCGGTCGGAAAAAGTGAGGCAGCTGTCGAGGTGGCAAGGAGGATCGGCGGCGAGATTGTGTCGGCGGATTCCATGCAGGTCTACCGCCATATGGATATTGGATCGGCGAAGATCACAAAAGAGGAGATGATGGGGGTGCCCCATCACATGATTGACGTCGTGGACCCGGACGAGGAAATGGACGTGGCCCGTTACGCTTCGATGGCGTCGGAGGCCATCCGCTCCATCTATGCGAGGGGACACATGCCCATATTGTGCGGGGGGACCGGCTTTTATATTCAGGCGGTGACCCGGAAGATTGACTTTGAGGAGACGGATGCGGACCCTGCCTACAGGAAGGAGCTGTCCTCCATTTTCGATGAAAAGGGGGCGGATTACCTCCACGCAAAACTGAAGGAGATTGATCCGAAGGCTGCTGAAGAGATCCATCCCAACAACAAAAAACGCGTCATCAGAGCGCTTGAGTATTATAAAGAGACCGGGAGATGCATATCCGACCACAATGAGGAGGAGAAGAAGAGATCTTCTCCCTATGACCTTGCCTTTTTTGTCATCAATATGGACCGGGATCTGCTCTACGAGCGAATCAACGACCGGGTGGATTTCATGATGCAGGAGGGGCTGGTGGATGAGGTTCTTTATCTCAGGGCTATGGGACTGTCCCGCGACAATGTTTCCATGCAGGGCCTCGGGTACAAGGAAATGCTCGACTACTTCGACGGCAGGACAACGCTCGATGAAGCTGTTGAGATCATAAAAAGGGATTCCCGCCATTTTGCCAAGCGGCAGATCACCTGGTTTAAGCGTGAAGAAGACGCCATCTGGCTTGACCGCCTGAGTTTCGGCGACGCCCGGAGCGTTGCGGACTATATCGTATCGATTTTAAAAGACAGGAGTTTTGGAAAATGAACAACAAGGCATTATATAAAGCAGCAGGCATCGACGAGGATCTTTATTCCTTCGGGGAGTCCATCGAGGAGACCCTGAAGGACAGGTTTGAAGCCATCGACAAGACGGCGGAGTATAACCAGATTAAGGTCATCCACGCCATGCAGGAGTGCGGGGTGAGCGAGGCCTGCCTCACCGGGACGACCGGCTATGGCTACAATGATCTGGGCCGCGACAAATTGGAGGAGGTCTATGCCAGGACATTCCACACGGAGGCGGCCCTGGTCCGTCCCCTCATCGCATGCGGCACTCACGCCCTGGCCATTGCTCTTATGGGCAACCTGCGCCCGGGCGACGAACTTCTGTCTATTTCCGGCCTCCCTTATGACACCCTGCAGGAGGTCATCGGCATTCGCCCCTCCCGCGGCTCCCTCATGGAGTACGGGGTCACTTACCGCCAGGTGGACTTAAAGGAGGACGGTTCCTTTGACTTTGAGGCCATTCAAAATGCCATCACGGACAAGACGGCTCTGGTCGAGATCCAGAGATCCAAGGGCTATAGCTCACGCAGGTCATTTTCGGTCGAGCAGATCGGCGAGGCCATCAGGTGCGTCAAGTCCGTTCGCCCCGATCTCAGGGTCATGGTGGACAACTGCTACGGAGAATTCGTCGAGGAGATCGAGCCGTCGGATGTCGGCGCTGACCTGGTGGTCGGCTCCCTCATCAAGAATCCAGGCGGCGGTCTTGCTCCGATCGGCGGCTACATCGCCGGCACGAAGGAGGCGGTCGACAATGCCTCTTACCGCATGACCTGCCCGGGCCTTGGCGCAGAGATCGGCCCGTCCCTCAACATGAATACTTCTTTTTATGAGGGCTTCTTTCTTGCCCCCGTTGTCACCGCGGCAGCGGTCAAAGGAGCGATCTTTGCGGCCAACTGCTATGAACGACTTGGATTTGAATGCCTGCCCAACAGCACGGAGCCCCGCTATGACATCATCGAGGCGATTACGCTCGGCAGCGCCGAGGGCGTCTGCGCCTTCTGCGAGGGTATCCAGAAGGGAGCCCCGGTCGACTCTTTCGTTCGTCCAGAGCCGTGGGATATGCCCGGTTACGACGATCCGGTCATCATGGCTGCCGGAGCCTTCGTCGAGGGTTCGTCCATTGAACTCTCCGCCGACGGCCCCATCCGCCCGCCCTACAATGTCTACTTCCAGGGAGGCCTCACCTATCCATCCGCCAAGCTTGGCATCCTCATGTCCATGCAGCGTATGAAAGAAGAGGGACTCCTCCCTTCCCTTTCCTGACATAAGAACTGACCGTTCCGGACAGGTTTTTCACGAAGCGATGATGCCGTCCCGAATGGTTCTACGGAGAATTTGTATGAAAATGAAGCAAGTCCTCGTGATCGGCGGTGGCGCCTCGGGCCTTGTGGCGGCCATTGCCTGTGCCCGCGGAGGCGCCTCCGTCACCGTCCTTGAAGCCCGCAAAAAAATCGGAACGAAACTTCTCACCACCGGCAATGGAAGATGCAATTACACGCACACAGGAGAGATCGGTCAGGCATACAGGGGCAAGAGTGCAGGCTTTGCCCGTGAAGTTCTGAGCAACTTCTCATCCGACGACACCATCGCTTTTTTCAGGGATCTGGGCATCTATCCCCTGAACCGGGACAACTGGGTTTACCCCCACTCTGAGCAGGCCGCTTCCGTTCTTAAAGCCCTGTCCGAAGAGCTCTCACGCCTGGGCGTCAAAATAAAGACCAATGAGATCGTCACGGAGATCCGCCGCGATGCGACATCCCCTCATCCCTTCACAGTCAGAACAAAGACCTGGCACTACGAGGGCGACGCGGTGATTGCATGCTGCGGCAGTCCGGCCTCGCTCAAAGAATCCTTTCCGAATCTGGATCTTCTTACCCCTTTCAGACTCAAATCCAGGCCCTATCATCCGGCCCTCACCTACCTCACGACATCGGACAAAAAGGCGGCCGCTCAGTGGGCCGGCGTGAGAGCCCGCGCGGGCGCGGCCCTGTACACAGAAGAGAGGAGATGCGACCTCATCTGGCAGGAAACCGGCCAGATCCAGTTCACAGCCAGAGGGATCTCCGGCATCCCCATTTTCAACATGAGCTCCCTTGCCGGGAGAGAACTCGCTTTTGGACATCATCCTTTCGTCCTCATGGATCTCTTCCCCTTTGGCAGCGAGAGGGAACTCCTTTCCTTCATGAACGAAGTGAAGAGCCATGCCCCGAAAAAGACGATTCAGGACCTGGCCTCTGGCCTTCTGCCCGACAAACTGATTCCCCTCGTCCTGCCGCCGTCCGTGACAACCACAGAGGCAGCCGCCCATGCGGTCAAAAACTTCTCTGTCCCCGTCACAGGGACAGGCCCCCTGTCCGCCAGTCAGGTCGCGGGAGGTGGAATCGATCCCACTTCCCTTGACCCGTCCAATATGATGGTCAGAAGCGTCCCCGGTCTCTACGTCACGGGCGAGATGCTCGCCTGCGACGCTGTCTGCGGCGGCTGGAACCTCCAGCTGGCCTGGTCCACCGGCTATTTGGCCGGAAAGAGCGCCGCAAAGTTTTGACGAGAGCGCAGTTCTATGCTAGAATAAGCATGCCCGACTACCCATTCCTGAAGGTGAGGAAGGAAGGCAATATGAAACCAATCAAAGACCGCGCCCACGCAGATCTCAGTCGTCCCTACGAGAAGGCACTATATCTGGGTCCAGAAAAGATGACCGACGCAGAACTTCTGGCCGTCATCCTGAACACCGGAGCAAAAGGGGAGAGTGCCGTCGACATAGCGCAGAGGATCCTGAATTTGTCCCCCAATAAAGAGGGGCTCCTCGGACTGTGGCATCTGGGAATCGAAGACTACAAGACAATCCCCGGCATCGGGGTTGTCAAAGCGATCCGGCTTGTCTGTATCAGCGAGCTGTCCCGGAGACTGTCCACACTTTCAGCCTTAAAGACGCTCGATTTCAGCGACTCGGCGACTGTAGCGGCTTACTATCAGGAACAGCTGCGTCATGAGGAGAGAGAGAAGCTGATCGTGGCCATGCTCGACACAAGGTGCCGCTTTCTCGGGGACACGGAGATATCGAGGGGAACCGTCAACGCATCCTATGCCTCGGCACGGGAGATCTTTACCGCCGCACTCCGCATGAGGGCCGTGTCCATCGTCCTCGTGCACAATCATCCAAGCGGCGATCCGTCGCCCAGTGAAGCAGATCTCATCGCGACCAGACAGATTGCGGAAGCCGGCAGGCTGCTCGGCATCTGCGTCTATGATCACATCATCATAGGCGACACCATCTATGCCTCGCTGCGAGAGTTCGGTTATATGGATGAGGGAGTAGAAAGCTTTTGAGCAAAAATGTTTTTGGTGTGGATCTGGGGACCAGCACCGTCAAGATATACAGTTACAGAAAAAACAGGCTGATGATCGAGAAGGATTTCATTGCCATCCGCAATGGAACCCAGGTCATCGCCGTGGGAAATGACGCCTTCGAGATGTTCGAGAAGAATCCGCCCTGCGTCAAGATCGACCGGCCCATGATCAACGGGACCATAGCCGACGTCGATGAAGTGGAAATGATGCTGCAGATTCTTCTCCGGCGGACCGACAGGCACGTCAGCCGCAAACCTATCCTCTATTTCTCTGTCCCCACAAACATGTCTGAGATTGAAAAGAGGGCGTACTATGCCATCTGTAACAATCCCGCCCTTCAGAAGCCGCATGTCTTTCTTGTCGACAGGCCGATCTGTGACGCACTGAGCCTCGGCATCCCCATCACAAGAAGCAAAGGTTCCATGATTCTCAATATTGGAGCGCAGATCACGCAGATGTCCGTCATCGCCCAGGGCCAGGTCATCATCAGCAACAGCTTCAACATAGGAGGCCAGCAGCTCAACGATGCCATCCGGGAGGAAATCCGCCGCGAGAAGAACCTGCTCATAGGAACCCGCACAGCCCGCCGGATGAAGGCAGTTCTCGCCAACTTAAGTCCGGGCTATCCCGGAGGAGACGCAAGGCGCGTCTACGGCATCGATACCCTCTCCGGACTCCTGAGGGATGAAGTCATCACGACGGAATTTGTGAGCGACACCATCCGCCGGGAAGTGGAGAGAAGCGGAGAGACCATACGGACATTTCTGGAGCGCATCCCGCCGCAGCTGACTCCGAACATCCTCGAGGAGGGCATCTTCCTCACGGGAGGAACAGCCAGAATCCCCGGCGTTGCAAGGTCTCTGGAAAATATCATCGGCTGCCGCATCAAAGCGGCCCCCAGCTATGAGCTGAGCACCGTGATGGGCCTTGAGGAGATCATCAGGCACAAAGAATTAAAAGACTGGGCATATACCATAAAGGACAGAAAATGAAACGTAAAGTACATATTTCAATGAAGAGCAATCATATGCTTGCGGTCATGACCATCGTTGCTGTGGGTGTCATTCTGGGCGTTTTCACGTCGAGCAGAATCGCCGAACCGGTCCGCAGCGCTGTTGGAAGTGTGGTTGCGCCGATTCAGAATGGAATCAACACGATCGGCGGGCAGCTGTCCACCCAGTTTTCCGGTTTTCAGAATGTGCAGAAATTAAGCGCCGAGAACAAGGAGCTGAAGTCCCAGATTGCCGATCTCAAGGAAAAAAACAATGCCCTGGCCCAGTCGTCCGACGAGCTCACCCGTCTTGAGAAGCTCTATGATCTGGACCAGGAATATCCCCAGTACGCCAAAGTGGGAGCCGAGGTCATCTCCAAGGATCCAGGCAACTGGTTCTCGACCTTTGTTGTCAACAAGGGAAGCGACGACGGCATTAAGGTGGACATGAACGTCATGGCCCAGGGCGGCCTCATCGGCATCGTGACCAGGGTTGGAAAGACTTGGGCCCAGGTGAGGGCCATCATCGACGACGACAGCAACGTCTCGGCCATGGCGGCCAGCACATCGGAGCCCTGCATGGTGACGGGGGACCTTCTGGGCATGGATGAGGGCAAGATCAAGTTCTATGGTCTGCGCGATTCCGACAATGCCATCATCGAGGGCGCCAGCATCGTCACTTCCAATATCTCGAATAAATATCTGCCGGGTCTTCTCATCGGATACGTCTCCGACATATCCATTGACTCCAACAACCTGACCAAGTCCGGAACCATCATTCCGGTGGCCAGCTTCAGGAGCCTCCGGGAAGTCCTGATTCTGACAGATCTCAAGCAGACGGAGGAGAATTCCAAGTGAAACGAAAGCTGATTCTTTTTCTGATCCTCTTTTTGTTTTTCCTCCTGCAGACGGCGGTCCTGCCATTTATTCCGGCACTCTGGGCCGTTCCCAACCTGCTCCTCATCTTTGTCGTCTCCATTGCCTTTATGCAGGGGACAACAGAGGGGATGACGACAGGTTTTCTGGCAGGACTTCTTGTCGATCTGACGTATGGGAGAATTCCCGGATTTACGATGGTCGTCTACATGTATCTGGGATACTGGAACGGCAGGTACGCCCGCATTTACTTCGATGAAGACGTCAAGGTTCCGCTCCTCCTCGTCACTGTGTCAGATTTTGTTTACAGCATCATTTACTACGTCGCTTATTTTCTTCTTCGCGGAAGAACAAATTTCGGAGGCTATCTTGTGGGAGTCATTCTTCCGGAGATCGTCTCCACTTTGATTTTCACTCTGATTCTCTACCACCTCATTTACAGGATTAACCACTCTATGGTGGAGGTAGAAAAGAAAGGCAAGCAGTCGCTTTGGATAAGAGATTAAAGAAAAAGAACAGAAAGTTTCATCTGGACCGCTATGTCATCCTGGGTATCCTCTTTGCCGTCATGGCTTTTGTTCTGCTCGACCGTCTCTACAACCTGCAGATTATCAGCGGGGAGGACTACCGCAACAACTTCAAGATCCAGACGACAAGGACCAGAACGATCAAGAGTACGCGCGGCAATATCTACGACAGAAATGGAAATGTTCTCGCCTACAACAAGCTCTCCTACAGCCTGACCCTGGAGGACTCCGGCACCTACGACACCAACCGCGAGCGCGATCTGTCCCTCAATGGCGAGGCCTACCGTATCGACCAGATCCTCAGGGAAAATGGCGACAGGCTGGACAATACGTTCCATATTGTTCTCAACGAGGCGGGCGACTATGCGTTTGACTGCACGGGCAGGACCCTGCAGAGATTCAAGGCGGATGTCTACGGCAAAACCAGGATCGGCGATCTGAAGAGCAGTCAGTTAAACGCGACAGCTGACGAGATGATGAGCGCCCTCATTGGCGCCAAGAACGCAGACGGCATCGGCTTCGGCATCATCCGCAGCAAAGAAGACAAGCCTTACTCCAAGGTGGAGCTGACGGGCGCCGGTCTCCCGGGAGAGCTCACAAAGCAGGAGATTCTCGACATCGTCTATGTCCGCTACGAGCTCTTTACGACCCAGTACAGAAAGTATCTGCCGGTCACCATCGCGACCAATCTGTCCGGGGAGTCGGTGGCCGCCCTCACGGAGGCCAAGGACACGCTGACCGGCGTCGATGTCTCCGAGGACTCCATTCGCGTCTACGACTGCCCCGAGGCTTTTGCCTCCATCATCGGCTACACCGGCAAGGTCTCCTCGGAGGACCTGGCTGAGCTGAATGAGGACGGCAGCAAGAAGTACACCAACGAGTCCGTCGTCGGCAAGTCCGGCATAGAGAAGGTCTGTGAGTCTACCCTGCAGGGCAGCGACGGTCAGGAGACGGTCTATGTCGACCGCTTCGGCAAGGTCTTGAAGATCGACGACAGCTCCCGCATTGACCCGACGGCCGGCGGCAATGTCTATCTGTCCCTGGATAAGAACCTTCAGATCGCGACCTACAAGATGCTCGAGCAGAGAATTGCCGGTATCCTGGCCTCTGTCATCGTCAACGCCAAGACCACGGCCTCGACCGTCGAGGATGCCGAGACCATCGTCATCCCCATTTACAAGGTCTACAACGCCATCTTTGACAACAATGTCGTCGACGTCACGCATTTTACGGCAGATGACGCGTCGGCCAATGAACAGGCCGTAGAAGCTAAATTCGAGTCCAAACAGCAGCAGGTTTTTTCCGATATCCGCGACCAGCTGACGACGGAGAGCCCGCTCCCCTACAATCAGCTGAGCGATGAGATGAAGGAGTACGAGAGCTATATCGTCAATAACCTTCTGACCCAGGAGACGGGCATTCTCGACAGCAGCAAGATCGATAAGACCGACGAGACCTATCTGGCCTGGACACGCGACGAGACGATCTCTCTGAAGGATTATCTGACCTATGCCGCCAGTAAAAACTGGATCGACATCACGGCCATCACCAAGGAAATGAGTGAGGACGAGGCTTCTTCCACTTACCTTGACTCGAGAGAGGTCTACACAGAGCTGTCCTCCTACATTGAAAAATACCTGTCCACGGACAGCAGCTTCTCCAAGATCCTCTACAAGTATCTCATTTACAGCGATGCGATCAGCGGCAAGGACATCATCAACTGCCTCTACGACCAGGGCATTTTCAAGAAGGACGACGATCAGTATGCTGCTTTTGAGGCGGGAACGCTGGGAAGCTACGACCTTGTTCTGGCCAAGATCAACTCCCTTGAGCTGACGCCGGCCATGCTGGCTCTTGATCCGTGCTCGGGATCGGCGGTCATCGTCAACCCCAACAACGGACAGACCCTGGCCTGCGTCACCTACCCGGGCTACGACAACAACCGCCTGGCCAACTCCATGGATGTGGCCTACTACAACAAGCTGGCCCAGGACGAGTCCCGTCCCTTCTACAATAAGGCGACGCAGCAGACAACGGCTCCCGGCTCGACATTTAAGCTCATCACGACGACGGCGGGTCTTGAGGAGAAAGTCATCACAAGGGATACGGTCTTTGACTGCAGCGGTACGTTCAATCTGACGGAGACGCCGCTCAAGTGCTGGCTCACGACAGGCCACGGACCTCTGAATATTCTGGGAGGCATCCAGAATTCCTGCAACGTCTTCTTCTGCAATGTCGCCTACAAGCTGGGGATCAATGAGGACGGCGACTGGTCCGATTCTCTGTCTTTGAGCAAGCTGCAGCAGTACGCCAAGCTCTACAACATGGACAAGAACTCCGGCATCGAAATCCCGGAGGCAAGTCCCCAGGTCTCCGACCAGTATGCGATTCAGTCCTCCATCGGACAGGGCACGCACTCCTACACGACGACGCAGCTGGCCCGCTATGTCGCTTCTCTGGCAAATGAGGGAACCAGCTACAATATCTCTCTCATCGACCATACGACGGACGCGGAAGGAAATGTCACCAGGGAGTATACGCCGAATATTGAGAGCAAGATCTCGATTCAGAGCTCCACATGGGATATCATCCACGAGGGCATGCGGGCCGTCATTGAGAGCAAGGCGGAGTACGCGGATCTGCCCATTTCTGTGGCCGGCAAGACCGGTACCGCTCAGGAGAGCAAGTCCCGTCCCAACCACTCGCTCTTCATGTGTTTTGCGCCTTACGACAGTCCTGAGATCGCTATGGCGGTCCGTATTGGAAACGGATATTCATCAACCAATGCCATGCTGACGGCCAAGGATATCCTTCAGTATTATTTCAAACTTGTCGATCAGGACGAGCTCATCACAGGAACAGCCCGCGCCGGATCCAATGTCACAACACAGGTGGATTAATGTTAAAGCAATATCAGTTAAAAGATTACAATTTCAGACTGGTGATCTGGCTTGCAGCTCTGTCCGCCATCGGCGTTCTCCTTGTGGGGAGCGCCAGGGCTTCCCTGCAGCCCCGTCACCTGGCAGGCGTCATCGCCGGGATGGTCATCATGATCATCTTGTCCCTCATCGACTTCTCCTGGGTCCTCAATTTCGCCTGGATCCTCTATTTTCTCAATCTCGCCATGCTGGCCGCCGTCATGGTCATGGGAAATAGTTCCCACGGTGCCCAGAGGTGGATTGAGATCGGAAGCTTCCAGTTCCAGCCGGTCGAGGTTACCAAGATCATCCTGATCATCTTCTTCGCCAACTATTTCATGCAGCATGAAAATGACGTCAACAAGCCGAGGGTCTTCTTTCGGGCCCTGCTCCTGCTTGGCCTGCCTCTTTTTCTTGTCCTCCGCCAGCCGGATCTCAAAAATACGATCACCATTGCCTTTGTTTTCGCCGTGATCTACTTTGCCGCAGGTCTCTCCTGGAAGTACATCCTGACCATTTTAGGCGTCGCCGCGGCGGCTGTCATTCTGCTGCTCACCGTGTCGGTTTCCTCCGGCTCGTCGGGCTTCCTCAAGGGATATCAGCTGCAGAGAATTATGGCTTTCCGCAACAGCGGCAGCTCGGAGTACTCCGATGACAACATCCAGCAGGACAACTCCGTCATCGCCATCGGAAGCGGCGAGCTCTACGGCAAGGGGCTCAACAACTCCGACGTCACCAGCGCCAACAAGGGCAATTTTATTTCCGAGATTCAGACAGACTTCATTTTCGCCGTGGCGGGGGAGGAGCTGGGCTTCTTTGGCAGCGCGGGCATCGTCATTTTACTCCTCTTAATTGAGATCGAGTGCCTGTTGACGGGCCTTAAGGCCAAGGACTTGTCGGGGCGCATCATCTGCTGCGGCATGGCGGCTCTGGTTGCTTTTCAGAGCTTCGTCAATATCGGCGTAGCGACCAAGGTGCTGCCCAACACGGGAACGCCGCTGCCCTTTGTCAGCTACGGCCTTACGTCCCTCATTTCCCTCTTTATCGGCATGGGCTTTGTTCTAAACGTCGGTCTCCAGAGCAAGATCAAGATCCTGCCTGCGACCCAATATGCCCGCATGAAGGAAGGGAGGGCCAGAGGATAATGGCACAAGAGACAAGAAAAAGAGGCTGGAGGGATCTGTCCATCAGCGTCCGCATCCTCATCGTTCTACTGATCATTGTGGCGGCCCTCATCATTACGGTGACAGGGGCGACAGCGGCAGACCGCAATCTGCCCATGCCCATTCCCTACACCAATGAGACATATGCCTATCACACGGTCGGCCGCGCCGCCATGCTGTCCGACAGTTCCATGGCCTCCCGCCTCTGCGTCGGCGACAACAACGTCGACAACGCCGGCGTATCGCTCAGGAGCGACAGCGAGCATGCGGCGCTTTTTTCCCTCGACGATCACTCCGTGCTCTACGCAAAGGGCATGTACGAGAAGATCTATCCGGCCAGCATCACGAAGATTATGACAGCCATTCTGGCTCTCAAGTATGGGAATATGGACGACACCGTGACCATCAACTGGCAGGATGTGTCTCTGGAGCCGGGTTCCCAGGTTGTCGGTTTCCAGATTGGTGACAAGGTGAAAATGAGCGAACTTCTGCACGGTCTTCTCATTCATTCGGGAAATGACTGCGCCCAGGCCATCGCCCGTCATGTCGCAGGCTCCATGGACAAATTCGTTGAGATGATGAACGAGGAGGCAGATGAGCTCGGCTGTACGGGGACACATTTTATGAATCCGACGGGGCTTCACAACGAGAACCACTATACGACTGTCTACGACATCTATCTCATGCTGAATGAGGCCATCACAAACGACACCTTCGTCAATGTCATGCAGGTCGGTGTCTACGACCTGCAGTATGAAAACGCCGCCGGCAGCGAAAAGCATGTCACTCTCGATGCAACTGACCATTACCTGACCGGAGAGACCGATCCGCCCAAGAACGTGACCGTCCTTGGCGGCAAGACGGGCACCACCGACGCTGCAGGCAACTGCCTGGCCATAGAATCCCAGAACGCCTACGGCCAGCCCTACATCTCGATCGTGGTCGGTGCAAAGACCAAGGATGCCCTCTACACGGACATGAATTCTTTACTTTCTCTTATTAACTCTTAGGCTTGTATTTTTCATGGACTTATTCTATAATAAAAGGCATGAAAACACCGCCAGATTTAGTAAAAGCGATGTAAATAGAAACGAAGAAAACTCAAGGAGGTATCTGCCGATGGTTCAATTAATTGTTGGTCAGAAGGGCAAAGGCAAGACAACAGTGATTCTCAACAAAGTCAATGAGGAAATAAAGTCGGCAAAAGGCAATATCGTATTTCTCGACAAGAACGCTCAGCACATGTTTGAGCTGAACAACAAGATTCGTCTCATTGACGTCTCCAACTATGACATCTCCAACGCAGATCAGTTCACGGGCTTTATCGCAGGAATTTTTTCCCAGGATCACGATCTCCAGACCATGTATCTGGACGGCTTCATGAAGTGTGCAAAGCTCGAGGGCAAGGACATCACCCCGACGGTACAGAAGATCGACAGACTGAGCCAGATGTTTGATGTGGATTTCGTTATCTCTGTCTCTATGGATAAGGCTGAACTTCCGGAAGAGCTGCAGGAGAAGGTTCTGATCGCGCTCTGATGACAACGAATAATACAAAAGAACATAAAAGAATGCCAATCAAAAGCCTTTCCGATATTCGGCGGATTTTTTCGCTGAATATCGGAACGGTTGTGTTTGGCATCCTTTTTATTTATCTCATTGTAAGCATATTTATGTACATTACCGCCGGTCACGTCAAGTCCTATCAGGTGACCGCAGGCCCCCTGGCCAAAAATCAGACCTACACGGGTCTTGCCGTGTACACGGAGCAGCTGATGAGCGCCGACACGTCCGGCTATATCAGCTACTACGCTCAGGAGAACACCAAGGTGAGAAAGGGCGGGGCCGTCTACGGAATCAGTTCAGCCAAAACCACGACAGGCAATGTGACGCTCAGCGGCAATGCACTTTCTTCCGTCAGGGACAGCATGCAGAGTTTCTCCCTGGGCTTTGATCCTGGTGATTTTCACTCTGTCTATTCCCTGAAATACTCGATCGACGGAGCCTACCTCAACCAGTCCCTGGAGGACCAGGCTGCTGCCGGAGGAACGCAAGCTGCGGACGGGGCATTCTACTATGCCGACCAGACCGTCAATACGGCCGACACGGACGGCATTGTCGTCTATGCCATGGACGGCTATGAGGGCTTCAATCTCAAGAACTTAAGCCCGGGCAAGCTGGATGAGAAGTCCTATCATCTGACATCCCTCAAGACGAATCAGAAAGTCAAAGCGGGGGACAATATCTGCAAGATCATTTCTTCCCAGAACTGGTCGCTTCTCGTTCCGCTCACGTCAAAGGAGTCCATGCAGCTTGAGGACAAGACGACGGTCCGCGTCAAGTTTCTGAAAGACGGGGTGAGCCAGAACGCCTCTCTTACCATCCTCAAAAGCGGCAGCGACCGCTATGGCAAGCTGGACTTCACAAGCGGCCTCACGCGGTATCTGGACAGCCGCTTTATCCCGATTGAGCTTGTCACAAATACAGAAGCAGGGCTCAAGATCCCGGTCTCGTCAGTCGTCAGCAAGACATTCTACACGATACCGGAGGAATTTGCGACACTCGGCGGTGACAGCCAGGAAGCCGGCTTTCTCAAGCAGGAGACGGATAAGAGCGGCAATGTGTCCACGACTTTTGTATCCACGACGCTCTACGAGCACAAAAACGGGAAGTATTACATTGACGCCGCTGATTTCAGAGAGGGGGACATCATCGTCAAGTCGGAGGGATCTTCTGACCGCTATATTGTCCGCGACACAGACACTCTGGAGGGCGTCTACTCCATGAACAAGGGCTATGCCCAGTTCCGCAAGATTATTATCCTTGACAAGAACGAAAATTATTGTATCGTGAAGAAGGGCGTGGACTACGGGATCGCGGAGTTCGACAATATCGTGCTTGATGCCTCCAAAGTGAAGGAGTCGCAGATCACCGCCGCATCCAAATGAGAACAGAAAGGAAGTACTTAATCTTGTTAATTGATCATCTGAATGAAGTGAAGGACAGAATTGAGAAGGCCTGTGCAAGGAGCGGGAGAGATCCCGAGGATGTCACTTTAGTGGCTGTCTCCAAGACAAAACCCGAGGAGGACATCATGGAGCTCTACGAAGCCGGTCAGAGGGACTTCGGTGAGAACTACATTCAGGAGCTGAGGACCAAGCATGAGGATCTTCCTCGGGATATCCGCTGGCACATGATCGGCCACCTGCAGCGCAACAAGGTCAAGTATATCGCGGAATGGGTGACCATGATCCATTCCGTCGACACCATGGAACTCGCGGAGACCATTGAGAAGGAGGCGGCCAAGCACGACCGCATCATTCCTGTCCTGGTCGAGGTCAATGTCGGCGAGGAGGAGAGCAAGTTCGGCGTCAGCGTTGAAGATGCTCCGCTTCTTGTGAAAAAAATCATTTCCCTGCCCCATGTGGAGTTTCGCGGGTTCATGACAAGTGCTCCCTTTGTCGAGGATCCGGAAGAAGATCGTCCTGTCTTCCGAAAATTGAAGCAATTAAGTGTTGACACATTTTCAGAAATTGATGATAATAATCAAGTGAGCGTGCTCAGCATGGGTATGACGAACGATTTTGAGGTTGCTGTGGAAGAGGGATCGACCATGGTCCGTGTCGGAACGGCAATTTTCGGTAAAAGGAATTACGCAAAGACAGGAGAATAAAACTCATGAGCTTTATTGACAAGTTTCTCGATGCCATCAAACTGAACGATGATTTCGATGATGATGATGACGGCGAGGATTTCCTCGAGGATGAAGAAGAAGACAGCGAGGAAGACCATAAGAGAAAGAAGCCCGAGAAAAAGCCTGTAGTGAAGACAGAAAAGAAGGAAAAGAAGCGCTTCTTCAAGAGATCGGAGTCAGATGACGACGATGATGATTTCGACGATGCCTATGACGATGAGGAGGCTCCTGCGCGCGCTGGCCGCACAGCGCGAAGTGCTCGCGAGGAGAAGAAAGTGGAGACCGACCGAAAGACAGCCTCCTATGCAGCGTCTTCGTACAGCAGTCGTCCCGGCTATTCTTCTTATTCCGCTTCATCGGCCACGAAATATGACGGCTCGGCTGACAGGACAGGGAGATATGCCCAGGCGCCGTCGTCAAGGACAGCACGGGAGTGGGAGAAAACCGGTTCGGGATCTGTGCGATCCAGAAAAAATCCAAAGTCTTCTTCGAACAAGAAGAAGGATGTTGCGGAGAATCCCATGGAAGTGAATGTGATACGTCCTTCTTCGATGGAGGACACGATGGAAATTGCGGATACGCTGATGGTCAATTGTACGGTCGTCCTCAATCTGGAGGGGCTGGATGTTGACATTGCCCAGAGAGTCATTGACTTCACCTGCGGCGTCTGCTACTCACTCGACGGAAACCTGCAGAAGATTTCCTCGTACATCTTTATCATCACTCCGGCAGATGTGGACATTGCGGGAGACTTCCAGAGCATCCTGAATGGAGCGTTTGATATTCCTTCCATGAATACGTCGTATTGAGTCTGACGGGCAGTCGCACACAGGTGCGGCTGCCCTTTTTTCGAAAGGAGATTTTCATGAATTCAATTATACCTGTGATAGAAAATGGTTTCTCAGGGCTCAGCGCCGCAGTCAGAAAGACGGATCTCCCCCTGCACAGGGTCTGCCTGGTCGGGGACACGAACACCATGCCGCTTTTTGAGGAGGCCCTGGTGACGGAGCTGAAAAATGTCTTTGAGACAGTTCAGGTCTATGCTTTCCCGGCAGGGGAGGAACACAAAAATCTGGATTCCATCCGCGGCCTCCTCGCTTTTCTCATGGACCATCACTTCGACCGCAAGGACTGCATCGCGGCAGTCGGCGGGGGCGTCGCTGGGGACATGGCGGGGTTTGCAGCTTCTGTTTATCTGCGCGGCATTCCGGTCATTCAGATTCCGACGACGCTGCTTGCCCAGATCGACTCGAGCATAGGCGGCAAGACGGGCGTCGATTTTGAGGGGTACAAGAATATGGTCGGAGCTTTCCACATGCCGGCTCTGGTTTACACGAACCCCCTGGCGCTCACGTCTCTGCCAAAGGATCAGTTTATCTCCGGTATGGGCGAGGTGGTCAAGTCGGCGCTTCTGGGCGACAGAGATTTCTATGACTGGTTAAAAGTCCATCACGATGCTGTCCTGGCAAAAGATCCGCAGGCGATGCACACGATGATTGAGCGCACAGCCGGAATTAAGGTACGGATCGTCACAGAGGACCCAGAGGAGCATGGCATCCGCGCTTTCCTCAACTTTGGCCATACGATCGGCCATGCCGTGGAGAAGTACAAGAATTTTGCCCTCGCTCACGGCGTCTGTGTGGGGCTCGGCATCTCTGCCGCTGCCCATATGAGCGCAGAGCGCGGCTATATCACGGAGGAGGATGTGAAAGACGTGCAGACGTCGCTTGCCTCCTTTGGACTGCCGCTTGTGACGGACGGGCTTGACGCCAGAGAAGTCCTCCGCATTACCAAGTCGGATAAGAAGATGTCCAACGGCCAGATCCGCTTTATTCTCCTTAAGTCTCTGGGGGAGGCCTGCCTGTGCGACGACGTCACAGACGAGGAGATTCTTGACGGCATCCGCTTCATCATGGAGGACGCCAGATGATGGAGACAAAGAAAAGCGGCAAATGGGTCCTCTATATCTGCCTCTGCTTCTTTCTGGTCTTCCTGGATCAGGTGACGAAGAGCCTTGCGACCAAGTATCTGAGTGACGGATCCTTTGTCATCATCCCTGGCGTTTTCCAACTGACCTATCTGGAGAATCACGGGGCGGCTTTCGGCATCATGCAGGGGCAGCAGTGGTTTTTCTTCCTGGTGACGGCGGCATTTCTCATTTTTATGGTCTGGTTTTACAGCCGTATTCCGGAGGGAAAGCACTACCGCTTCATGCGGATCACCTGCATTTTACTCACAAGCGGGGCCATCGGAAATCTGATCGACCGCATGTGGCTGCACTATGTCCGGGACTTCTTTTACTTTATCCTCATCAACTTCCCTATTTTCAACGTGGCGGACATCTACGTGACCTTCTCGGCCATTTTCCTCGTGCTTATGATTCTCTTTATCTACAAGGATGATGACTTCGCCTTTCTAAAGAGAAAGAAGGAAAATGCATGAGTGAGGGGGACAGAACCATTTCCGTCACGGTGGCGGAAGAGGGAAATGGAAGCAGGGTGGATGCTTATCTGGCGGAAAATGTGGATGATCTCACGCGAAGTTATGCACAGACGCTGATCAAGGATGGGCGTGTGACCATGGACGGGAAGGTGGTCAGGAGCAGCACCAGAGTGAAGACGGGGGCTCTGGTGGAGGCTGTGATTCCGGCACCCAGGGAGCTCTCAGCGAAGCCCGAAGAGATAGACCTGGACATTCTCTACGAGGACGAGGATCTCCTCATTATCAATAAACCGAAAGGCATGACGGTTCACCCGGCGCCGGGCAGTCCCGACCACACGCTCGTGAACGGGGTTCTTTGGCACTGCAGGGGGCAGCTTTCGGGCATCAACGGGGTATTGAGGCCCGGTATTGTCCACCGCATCGATAAGGACACGACGGGGGCTCTTATCGTCTGCAAAAATGACACGGCCCACAGAAAGATTGCCGACCAGCTGGCTGTCCACTCGATTACGAGAAAATACCGGGGGATTGTGAGCGGAAACCTGCGGGACGACACGGGAACGATTGAGGGAAATATCGGCAGAAATCCGAAAGACCGAAAGAAAATGGCGGTCGTGAAGGAGGGCGGCAAGCCCGCCGTCACCCACTACAGGGTGCTCGAGAGGTTCGGAAAGTGCACGTACTGCGAATTCTCCCTTGAGACCGGGCGCACCCACCAGATCCGCGTCCACATGGCTTCGATCGGCCACCCGCTTCTCGGCGACACGGTGTATGGTCCGAATAAGTGTCCTTATAAGCTTGAGGGACAGACCCTCCACGCTGAGGTCATCGGCTTTATTCATCCCAGCACAGGCGAGTACGTGGAATTTCACGCACCCCTGCCGGCGTATTTTGAGGATCTTCTGAGAAAACTGCGGGGAAATGAAATCACACAGCAAAGATAACGGCTGGGACGAAAAGAGACGGTTCTTTTGGTATTCCTGTTCACGGAGCACCCTCTGGCTGACGAGTGAACAGGAACCTCTGGGTCCCGGGAAAACAGGAAAGGCAGGGATTTTCTATGAGCGAAGAAAAAAAGACAAAGATTCATCTGGCGCTTGGCCGGGAGACCGGGTCGGGCGGACGCGAGATCGGTCACAAGGTTGCGGAGGCTCTGGGCATTCCGTGTTATGACAAGGAGCTGCTGTCGCGCGCCGCGCAAGAGAGCGGCATCGATGAGCGGATCTTTACAAGCCGCGACGAGCAGCCGACGAGTTCGCTTCTCTATTCTCTTGCCATGGGATCGGGAGCGTATCCGGCTTCTTATGGGCAGCCGGTCTATCAGGATCTTCCTCTTGACCACAGAATTTTTCTGGCCCAGTTCGACACGATCCGCAGGATCGCCGGGGAGGGTCCCTGCGTCATTGTCGGCCGCTGCGCGGACTATGCCCTCGAAGGGGATCCCCATCTCCTCAGCGCGTTTATTCTGGGAGAGGACGACGACCGCAATCGCCGCATCGCAGCCCTTCAGGGAGTCGCCATAGACAAGGCAAAAGAGTTCGTGAAGAAGACGGACAAGAAGCGCGCCTCCTACTATAACTACTATTCAAACAAGCAGTGGGGCAGGGTCCACACCTACGATATGGCCTTAAACAGTTCCGTCTTCGGAATCGACGGCTGCGTGGACATTTTACTCCGGGCCATCGAGAAGAAGAGATGAAGCTGCGGACACGGTCAAAAAAAGATTTATTTTGTCATAGAAAAGAAATAGATTTGCAACATGTATAACACAGAACTACACTATAATTTCTGTTAGCTGCAAGTGCAAACCCAACCTGTGGTGGTTTTCGCCTGGCAGTGTATTTGTGTTACTGTTCACGGGTGGGTCACTTCGGCGCTTCGCACAAAGGCCTTCTTCCTTC